>JAIEMN010000013.1 GCA_019752115.1 Gemmatimonadaceae bacterium | reverse complement strand
CGACCAATCCCTTTGTCTCGTGCCATGCTCCCAATCTCTCAAAGCGGGGAGCCTCCATCAAACCCGGGGCGCTTCACGTTGTCGGATTTGGTCCCGCAGTGACAACAAGCGTGAGCGGGAGCAGGGTCGACTCTGTACTTGCCTGTTCTATGTACGGATTTGACCCAACGCGTGCTCGAACAGTCATCCGCCCTGGCCCTTGCGGCAGAATCTTGCAAACGCTCTGTGATGTGGCGCACGGTGGAGTACTCAGGTTTCCTACTGAGTCACGCCAGATCCACGAACGAACAGAGACGGCTCTTCCATCTGTGGATGTCGCCGTAAACGTCACAGAGTCCCCTTCGTAAGCCGGCGTTGGTGCGGAGCTAACCGCGAGCGTGACCGCCGCCGGTTTCACTGTGAGCACCTGCGACCCGTTCACGCGGTACTTGTTAATCGGCCCACACATGCGCGCCGCGCCGTTTGCGCAACCGGGCGGGTACGGCGCCAGCGGGCCATTGCACGAGACCGTATCGAGATTGCCAGAGCGCAACACTTTGAGCAGTGTCGAGCCTTTGCCAATGAAGAAACCGTCACCGTAGGCCACGGCTTCAGCGGATGATCCGAATGAGAGCGAGGAGCCAGTCGCAGTGTCGCGAGCAGGGATAGAAAAGGTCCCCGCCGTGCTGGAGAATCCCCTGACCGTCACTAACAGGCGCATCCAATCGTCGCTCCCACCACCGCCCATCGGTCCGTACGGGCCGACCGCAGGTGTTGGTGCAAACGGGACGCACCAAATTGCATCTGGATTCACGCTCGAAAGCAACTTGCCCCGCACACGTATGGCAACAAAGGCTGAATCGCTTACTGTGCAGTTTGTACTGGTTTCGGCTAGCGATCCATCACCGTCCGGTACGACCGGTACCGTAAAGCTGCACTCGCCTGGGGAACCATCGAGCGAGCCATTTACTAGTCGCCGTGCCGATCCCACCGATGATGTGCCGATCTCAGGTTGGGTGATCGCACGTTCCTCTGGCTGGCAGCTCGCGAGCAACCACATCGAAAATAGACTGGTTATCGAGAACCATCTTGAGCGACGCGTTGGATGCTTCCGCTTTTGAGTAGTCATTGGCTGAGTGAACTGGTTTGAGCGCACGTATTTAGGATTGCGATTCGACCGCACAACCGCCGAGCGACGCCTGGTTGATGTCGCGACACCGAAGGCACGTGCGGCATCTAGTTTGCGAGCAGTGTGATTCAGGTCGTGAATCGAATAGGTGTGCGTACCAGCACCCCAGATGTTCTTCGGGCGCGTAGCATCACAGCGGGACGGTCAGGAGTCGACGTGCCGGCATGCGCGGTTTTGAGGAAAACATATCGCATCGTTACCTGTCGATTCGGCTCCACGAGGTCAGGGATGTGCATGAATGTTCGCTCGTTCTCACTGCCCGTTGAGCTCTGAAGTATTGCTTTTCGCAAGGCTTGGGAAGTCGGTGAGCGTACCGACAGATCGCTAATGTGTCTCGTCGAAATTGCACCATGACGCGCGTGCCGCAAACGATTCCCTCACAATGTCCGCACAATGAATGAAGCGAGTGCGAGATGCGGTCAAGTACGATTCAGGCACGCCGGCGCGATGACGGCCGTGACAGGGTTTCATAATCGGACCGAAGCCCTGCTCGTGGCGCTGTCGCGTCGACTCTGCAGAGCGGATGCGCCGTATCGCGCGTGTCCGCAGCGGGATGATCCGCTCACATCAGTATCGCGAATTGACGCATTCGCACTTGCAAATCGTGACTTCAAGTATCTGTCAATGATTGCACACAGTCCGCGATCATTCGGTCGTGGATTGATACCTTCAACTACCCCGTAGTTGGCTCGGCACCCAGGCGTCGGGTGTCGGCGTCTCGGAGAAGGGATCGCGCTGTTCGCACTCGGCTCATGCGAACGACGCGGTGATATTCATTGTCATCGACGCTACCGGATACGCTGCTCGCCATTCAGGGAATTCGAGGTCTGCCACTGCTGGCCGTATTTGAACCGACTCGCGTGCGAAGTTACCGCCTCCCGGCGCACGATCCAGACCCCGTCAACGTCCGTGACCGGCGCGTCGATACGTTGACGATCACGATGTGGGTGCAGCGCGCCGGACAGCCCGACGGCCTGTTCCCCTGCGCGGGCAAGGTGACCCTGCGCAGCAGCGCTTTGGTGCGCAGCCCCCAGATGCGATGGCGCCCCGATCATCGCGGGGTCGCGTGGTACGCGACGGGATTGAACCCGCGCGAGGCGTGTCCCTGACGGCCGAGGTGCTGCGAGCGCAGCGCGCCGGGTTGGACTCGTTGGCCGCGACTTGTCGCCAACCGCACGGACCGACGTCCCCACGCGCGCGCTCGCCGCGCCCGCTCGCGTGGGGACATGCGCTGCGCGGCTACACCTGCGGAAGATAGGTCGCGAAAGTCGCCCCGACCTGCGCCGCTCCGGCGAGCCAGGCGTGCTGAAAGTGCTCGAGCGGCACGCCCTGCGCGGCGAGGACCTCCCCGACCGCGTCCTCGGTCCACGCGGCGGTCGGGTGTTCCGCGTCGAGCGTCACCGTGAAAATATCTGACGGCCATTCCTCGCCGCCGAGCAGGGTCTGCTCGCTCGTACTGTGGGCATGGACCCACGCCATCTCCGACACCACGGCCGCCAAGGTGCGGAGATACCCGTCGCGCGCCGGGTCGTCCGAGGACGGCATCCAGCCTGGGAGACGACGCGCGAGGTCGGCGAAGAGGACCGGGGCCCCGAAGGCGGTGGCTCGGGGACGGTCGCGGCGGGCACAGGCCACGCCGTGGTGCAGGGCGCAGCCAATCAGCTCCGCGAGCTGGGCCACATCCGTGGCGGAGAAAGCGGTCGGAACCGCGACCTGCGTATCCAAGAGCGTCATGCGCATATGACAGGGGTCTGAGGAGCAGCGACGGGGATGTCGCCGGGCCCCACCCGCCGGGTGCGGAGGGGGCTGACCCACCCTACTGGCCGCCCGGCGTCGCGCCCAAGCCCCGCCGGGGCGGCCCCCGGGACGGTCGTCCCTGCAGGCTGGCGCCATGCCCAAGTACGCAATTCTTCCCGGTGAAAGTGCGCAATTCTTGTTGGTGTTGACAGGGATCGGCCGGTTAGCTGCGGCCACTCGAGATAACGCACCGTGAGCTTCGCTGGACGTGCGCGTTTCTGGGAATCCTGGAGATCCGCGCAAGTCGCCAGCTGAGTGGGAAGTCGGTAGAACTCGCGCGCTCGTTGCGGAGTCTCGCTCGGAGAGGCGGGCGAGACCGATGGAGCGACGCTCGCTGCGACGGCGGGTTTGTCCTCGGTCCTGCGGCGCGGAAGGCGGGGTGAATGACGAGCGACCCGAGCGGAGTCTCGCGTCTCAGAGGACGCCACCCAAGCGCGGACACGCCCGAGACGCCGCTTTCGGCAGGGTGTACCATACAATTACACCTCCCGAACCTCGCCTCAGTGAACGCCGACGTGCCCGCACGTGGCTTCTGACTCTCTCGGGCAGACCGGACTGGTCTCCTAGCAGGGCCGAAATGAGAAAGGGAGGGCCGAGGCGCTGCTCACTATAGGAAGTGCGGCAGCAAAGATTCGCCTGCACTAGAGTACCGCAGGCGCACCCTGCGCAGACTCCGACCCGACGGATCCCATGACCCTGGATCAATAAGGTCGAAAGGGCGACGATCAAGGGACGATTGTCCGAAGGGATTCACCGAGAAGAGTGTCATGACGAACGAGCGGGGGGAGGCAGCGCACGCGGCTTCCACGAAGCGAGCCGCGCGTTAAGGTGCTTCGCCGCAGCAAATGTCATAGATCACCAACATGGGGCTGGTCGGACGGGCAGATCGCATCGCCGTGCGTGCGGTAGCTGGTGCAGGCGACACCCACTGCTGGCGACGCGATACGCCTCGATGCTAGCCGAGCTGCGCGCGGCGAGATCTCATGCCGTCGGGGTCTACGCGCTTCGTCGTGCCGACTGGATGATCATGGCGCGAGTCCTTAGCGACGAATGCCGTCTAGTTGAGCTTGCGACCCAGCAAGAGGTACGCGCTGCGGTCCGCGTAGGCGCAATCCTAACTCTGATGGTTGGAGCCGTAGACTCGAAAGGGTATTCCCTTGCACCGCTTGTAGTCGACATTCGCGCAGACGGCAGCCGTATACCCATCGCCGCGGTCTGTCGGCTCGACTCCAAGGACGCCAATAATCTGGTCGGCCTTATCCACGCCGGCGTGGATGGTATCCTCCTCAGCGGTAGCGACGACTTTGCCAGTAGTCTGCGCCGACGCGTCCGTGAGTGCGAGCGCAACTCAGTAGCGAAAGTCGTTTACCGCCGTGTGGAATCCGAGCTTCCCACGAACTTACGAGCGCTCGCGCGCTTCGCCGCCGACGCTGGCGGCGAGGACTTCAGCGTAGAGCGCGCCGCCCAAGTCATCGGCATCGACCGAAAGACACTGCTTAATCGCATGCGGACGATTGGTCGACTTGAGCCACGAGTGTTCATTAACCGTGTGAGATTGACGGTGGCTGTCGGACTGATTGAGCGAACCGCACGGCCCACGGAGACCATCGCCCACGAACTTGGCTTCGCCTCCGCAGCTGCGTTTCGCAATATGCTTGCTCGTTACAGCGGACGGAAAACTGGAGACATTCGGGGCGGACGGATGTTTGAGGAAATGCTCGATGAACTCGTTCTCGAGATACGCACATCACGCCATACGCAATAGAACTGCACGGCCGATGATCTTCCCGCGTCACCCGGGACGCGCCGGCGCGGGTATCCTGCCTACTAGTCGCCTATCTGAAGCCCATTAAGCCAACGTCAGGCAACGCCACTCCCCATCCTGTGCTGTCGCTCCCCGAAACGAATCGATTGGAGCGCCGCAGCGGTGCCATAGATCTCGGCACGAGAAGCCCGACAGGCGGTCTATCTCGCCAGACCACGTTTGCCACGGAGATCTCATGGCGCTGTACAGAGTAAACATTAGCCGGCCGAGCACCGCTGCTCCCCTGGTCGATTGGGCTCAGACGGTCGCAGCACAAACTCAAGATATCGCGATTGGTCGGGCGTACCAGTCTTGGGTTGAGAGCAAGCCTGGTTATTCGATTCCTCAGCTAAGCCAGTGTCGAGTCAGCGCTAAGATCGCTGGGCAAGTGATGCTTGCAACCGCGGGAGGTATGCTGCCCGCCCAGGCAGCGTATCTCGAGGCGCTCCAAGCACAGGTCGCAAAGCTGCTCGCGAGCCAGCTCGACGGCGCGTTTAGCGTGGTCACCTATCCCGCTGGCTTCAACTATGGGATTACGTACGGCCCGAACTCCTACTGGAATTCGGCGACGCTGCACGACCTGGATACGATGCTGTCCATAAACAGCAAAGGACAACTCGATTTGAGCGGCAATACTACGTTCTCGGCGTTCTACACGGCGCTGTTGCACGCCACTACGTTCACGTTCTCCCAGGCAGATGTGAAGAAGATGAACGATCAGGATGCTGCCGTCGATGGGCAAATTGCCAGCATTCTCACAGCATTCACGAACGCCGGAGGGACCTACTCTAATCCTCTACCGCTCGGTGGGAAGCTGCAGGACGTGTTCAATCAGCTTACCAAGCAATACGGCGGGGTTGATCACCTGCCCGATTCTCTTAGTGCGCTACGCAATGCGATCATGCAGTACAAAGTGATGGCGGCGGACAGCTACGCGTTGAAGAACCGTGCAAACATCGCAGCGGCAAGACTTCAAGCAGCGATTGCAAACGCATCTGCACCAAACGGGGCAAACGGTGGCATGCAGATCGATGACAACACGTTTCTGCCCGGCTATACACCCAGCAAGTTGCCGACGGCTGGTCAGCTCATGGGAGGGTTGAATACGGCCACAAACGCCATCACGATCAGTGTTCAGATGAACAACTTTAGCTCAACCGCCAGCAGCTTACATGTGGAAGGCGGAGCTTCCTTGACGATTCCAATCGCGGAGATTCTCGACTTCTCCATCGGCGCGTCAGCGTCATACGACATGTCAAAGTACGTCTCGTCGCAGACGGCAGTGAATATGAGCATCACGTATCCCGGCGTGACACTGGTCGCTGCCATTCCCTCCGCACTTTCTGGCGACAATAAGACCGGCTGGTATGCGAACGATATCCTTTCGGAGATCGCCGCCAAGACGGGGCAGGACGCCACGGGGTTCAAGATCCAAGGCTCTGAGTTTCAGGTGGCCGATCTCTTCGGTCCTGGCAAGGTCTTCTCGCGGCTAAAGACGTTCGTCATCAGTCAGCAGCCCACAATCAGTATCACGTTTACCAACGCCGAAATCAGCAAACTGAAAACGGATCTGACGGTGAACGCATCTGCGAGCCTGAACCTCCTCGGGTTGTTCTCCATCGGTGGCGCAAACGCTAACTACCAAGTGCATACCGTCGATGAGGATGAGAAGGCTGGCTCGGTCACCATCACCTTTGGGCCGCCCGAGGTGAGTGGCTCGGTACCGCTGCAAAATCAGATCGCGTATGTGCTTGGCGGTGTTGCCTCGTACCCACCGGATCACGCGTAACGTGTGACGGTTCATTAGCCGGAGCGGTACCGTGACGGTGCCGCTCCGGTGATGGTGCTGCGCTGCAAAGGCCGAATGCGAGCAGCGTTTGCCGTCGATATCGACAAAAGCACGCGCCGACTTGGGCCAGCTTCCGAGTGCTTAAAGGCTGACGTGCCATCGCGCTGCCACAAACTATGTCTGCCGCTGCTCGCGTATGGAGAGCTCAGCCGGCGATGCGGTCGACCTCGCGATTGCGCGTCCCCGAGCAGCGATGGCCGATTAGTGAAAAGACGGTCGCCGCGCTGCAGCCGACGCGAGATGTCCGCAGGACTGGGACTCGACAGTGGGATGATCTGTGCGCCATGTTAGAGCGTCATCGCCTCTCAGCCGAAGCTGAGATCACCCTTCTGCTTGAGTGAACAATGCGGAACGCGAACGTTGCGGTGCTCATACCAGGAACAATGGGATCGGAGCTCCACTTCGGGGACGCACGCGTATGGCCCGGCCCGGCTAGCGGACTCTTTCGACGGTATGCGCAGATCGAGCAGCTTCTGCGGGACGACCTAACCGTGGGCGATGTAATTCGTCGCTACGGGCCGTTTACGGAGCAGTACGCGGGACTCATCAATGATCTAGAGCGATGTGGCTTCTCCGAAGCGGGCGCGGATACTGACCCACTCGACGGGTCGATGATTAGTTTCCCATACGATTGGCGCCGCGATAACGCCGAGAGCGCAACGAATTTGGTCGACCTGCTGGATCGCATCGTCGGGCACCGAGGACAGAACGTTCGAATTGTTCTGGTAGCGCATAGCATGGGCGGACTGATCGCGCGATTCGCGCTTGAGTGTGGGCGCTTCACTGAGCGTCCGGGTATCGCCGCTGTCGTTGGGCTAATTACGCTGGGGACCCCGCATCGTGGGGCGCCAGAGGCGCTGTTGGTCGCACTCGGCCAGCGAAGAAAGCTGTTTCTGAGCCAAGATCAGGCGACGCTGCTCGCCCGAGATCCGCGTTTTCCCTCACTCTATCAGCTGTTTCCCCCGCGTGGTGAGCCGTTCGCATGGCAGCGAGAGCTGCAGCAGCGGCGCGAGGCCCTAGACGTGTATGATACGTCCACTGCTCGTGCGCTCAACCTTGTTCCGGAAAATCTGGCCGCTGCCGAGCAATTTCACGCTGGGCTCGACCACACGCGGCGGCCGTCGCACGTGCGTTATTTCTGCTTCGTGGGAACGCGACAGCCGACTACAACGGCGGTGGAGCTGCGTACGCAGCACACCGCCATGGTGGCAACTGCGCTCGAAGTCGCTGACGCCGGTGACGGGACTGTTCCGTCCTGGAGTGCGAGTTTATCCGGCGAGCAGGGGTTACCGGTAGGCGGTGAGCACGGGACACTCTATCGAGACTCGCGTGTGCGTGAGGGCTTGTTCTCACTCTTTGGCCGTGTGGGAGTGAGTCGCGCCTCGCACACTGTGAACGTCCAGCTGGCGCTCCGCGACCGCGTCGCTGACCCAGGCACGTCAGTGCCGCTCACTCTCAGCTTCCATGGCCGTGGCGTCCGGTTGATTACGGGCACGATAGAGGTTCACCAGCTTCCCGAGCCAGATGCTGCTGCCGAGAGTCTTCAGGTTGTCGGAGGGGAGCCTGTCTCCTACCAAGGTGCCGCTCTCGAGAGCTTGTCGCTGCGAATCCGCATGCCGGATCTCGCCGGGATGTATCGGCTGCACTTCCAATCAACGGGTCCCGAAGACGTTGCCAGCATCGACGATGAGTTCTTGGTCCAGTCGAGCAACTGAGGCGGAGCCGTCGGCATAAGGCGGAAGGCGAGCTCGCTTTGACAGCGCCGTTCAGCGCATTCCGTTTGGTCATTCCAGACGCCCAAACAAGCGCCGGCCACGACCGCGGGCGGCCGGCACGGCGTGCGTTCGCTGCCTAGGCGACGACGAACTGAAACGAGGAGAGAACCTTGCCCAGTGTCTCGTGCGCAGCGGTGCGAATCAGTGCGACCTCCTGTTCCGAAAGTCCTTGGAAGGTCACCACATGCCGCGGGCCCGACGAACAGATGAGACTATCTGTTCGTCGGGCAAGGTCACGAATTTCTGGACGTTTCATGAAGCGCTTGCGGTCCGCGCGTTCGGGAAACACGACAAATCCGTTCACTAGGCGATCCGGTTGGCCCTGGTTTAGACTGACCGTCTCTACAGCATACTACAGTGGCGACGCCGCACGCAAAGCCGCCGCACAATCGATACATCCTGCGCCGCACTGCGTCGGAGCAAGGTTCAGGCCCCGACAACTACCGCGGATTGCTCTGGCGACCTCTGCGGGCGACAGCGTAGGATACTGCGCGCGAATCAATGCCGCCAACCCTGCGGCCTGTGCGGCTGCCCCGCTGCTGCCCCACCAGAGGCGCGCTCGATAGCCATCACGCCAAATCACCTCGCCGTACGTCGGCGCGACGCAGTCCGGCTTGGGATAGGATTGGGCGAATTCGCCGGGGCCGTGACTACTACGGTGATGCCCCTCCGCGTCGTGTCCACCAGGCGGCGCCGCCATGTCCTCAGCTTCGGACACGGAACCCACGCACAGCACCTCGTCCAGAGAGCCGGGCCCCCAGATGGAGTTACCCGACATGTGGCCGACCGATCCCGTCCACCCCACCGGTGGATGGTTGTTGCCGGCCGCGAACACAACAACGGCGCCGCGTGCGATGATGTCTCGCACCACCTCAATCAACAGGTCAACGCGCTCGTCATCCGGCGAGGAGGCTTCCTGAAACGCAAAAGCGCAAAGCACCACCAGATTCTTCAGCTGTCCCCGCCGAAGGAGTGCCCGTAGGCGGTCGAACGCCAGAAAGATGTCGACCGCGTCCGTGCGCGTCTTACAAGAAATCACTTCGGCGTCCGGAGCGACACCATCGTATCGTCCCTGGTCAGCCCGGGTCGCGGCGGCAATGCCGGCAATCATCGAGCCGTGCCCGTCGGGATCGAACCACGGATCTCGAACAAGCGGATCTTGAGAACGTATAAAACAGCGAGACTCGGCCGACCGCTTCGCCACGGGAAACTCCCGCAGCTGCCCCGAGATCCCTGAGTCAATGACCGCGATTCGCGCGCCGGCTCCCCTCGACGACGCCCACGCCATTGGCGCGCGAATCTGCTGCAGCACGTCGTGCATGGTCCGAGGAACCGACGACGCACCGGAGGCGGGCGTCGCCGTCGCCGGTACCGAGGCGCGCACCACACTGCCCCCCGAGAACACATGGAACCCGCGCTTGGGATCCGATTGATGCTGTCGCTTTAGTCGACGCGCGGTCTCCACAGGGACGTCGACGACTAAGACATCGGGGTGCATTCGCGCGCGATATACATACTTGGCTCCACGCAGGCGCGGAAACACGAACCGGCCGGACGGCCGGCGACGCATGCGGAGGAACAGCCGAACGTATTCCCTCCGACCATCGGTCGGGAAGGCTGCTGCCTCTCGGCGCGCACGATTAATCGGGATAGACTGAAATGAAGGACTCATGCGAACAAGGGGGATGAAAGCATGTACCACAGCGACGGTCTGAGGTCGGACCCGCGCGTGCTACGATCTGCGACGACGCTAGAACCTGTACCGCGCGGCTGCCGCGCCCGCGCCCCCGGCGGCACTGCAAGACTGCCCGCAGCCACCGCTGAAGCGAACCCCGCCATGCGATGACGAGACGCACTGACCGAGCAACCGAAACGATTGGAGGAAGTGCGACCCGCCCGTCGTACCCAGGGCTCCACGCGGCCGACGACCGAACGTACGGCTGACTCATCATTTTGTCACTAGGCAAGCAGCGTATCGCGCCGCGCAGTGATCGGGGCCGAATAGGCAATATTGCTGAGCGCCACCATGTGCGCGACCGCGCCCTCTCCCACGGCATGAGTGTCGAACGTGCGTCGGCGGTGTGGCTGCCGCAGAAGTCGCGCAGGCGCAGATCCACCTGAGATGCAAGCGTCGTGCATGAATCCTGGTCAGAGCGGCGAGCTTCACATGTTCGCGGTGTTGAAACTGTTCTCATCGCGGAACGTCATGCGGCACGGGCGGGATTACGCCAGTGCCGTGACGAGTCGCGATGGGAACTGACGCCAGCGATACGCTCTAACACTAGCCGGAGATTCAACGCCAGTCAGTAGTCGGCAACTACCCAAGTGGAGACTGCGGAGGCCACAATCCCCCTCGCCGACACAGATGCGGCGTACGAGAATTCGACGGCTCAACAATGACGAAGTTCCGATTACGTAAAGTAGTGCACATGTCGAATGTTGACTTTCAGATACCGCGGCGGAATGATCGGCTCAAAGCGCGTGGCACTCGCTGCCGATCCGACGCGTGAACGCAAGCGTAGAGATGGGGCACCCTGGTCGCGATCTCGGGCACCCTCTACGGTACTCGATGCTCCCGTACGACATCACGAGCATGCACAAAGCGGCGCGTCCACTCATCGCCTGCGCGGTGTTGCCAGACGCCCACCGTACTCACCGATTGGTATTCCATATGATAGAGCCCATGGTTCGTGTGTTGTTGGATCGCCCGCGAGTAATGTGCACCCTCGGACTTATGGTGATTCTCGGCGTGCCGCTCGCCGCGCATGGGCAGTGCAGAACAAAGGCCGGTCTCGACTTGACGATCACCGCGCAACGCGCGGACGAGAGGAGCTATAACTCAAGGCAAGAGGGGTGCACCATCTATTTACCTGGAGCGTCTGAGGGACGACGCATTCCGATCAGAATTGAGGGTGCCGGACCCGCTCTGGACTCGCTCCAACTCTCGCCGCTTTCTCCCACCTATGCGCTCTCCGCGATAGGCCGTACGAAGGATTCAGCGATGGAGTTCGATCTGATTCCGGCCATCGCGGTACCGGGTATGAGTACTGCCCTAATCGCACTCGGACGAGCGCCCGTTGACACACTCCGTGTGGTCTTCTCGCCCATGCCAGAGCTGTCTATTCTGGCATCGGCGACCCCGAATTGTGCGGCTACCATCTGCGTCGATCAATCGAGCGGCACTATCGTCCTAGTCGGAGATGTGAACGTTCTGGACGCCGCGGGCGATGCGCTGCTTGATGCTGCCCCAGTCGTAGTGAGTGTGCGCGGGGGAGCCGCGACGATTCCCATACCGAAAGGACTTCCTGCCGGCGAGCATGTCCTGGAGCTGAGTCTCAATCGCAAGATCATCACGACAGAATTGACAAATCGCTTTCGCATGAAGTTTTCTCTTGCAACGCAAAAGGCGGCTGGCTCCCCGCGCATGCTTGAGTTCTTCGCGGATGAGCAGCGAGCAAGTCCAATCATTGGCTTGCGAGAAGGAACGGGGGCTGTTGCCGTGTTCACAAGCGAGGCTGTTCGCCTCCGAGAGGGTCGGCGTTACCTTGTTCGCGAAATGTCGGCGCAGGCGACTGGCGTCGGCGCCGTCATCGCGGCCTTTAAGGTGATAACGCAGGCCGCGGGCGGCGCGTTTGTCCTGTTGGAGCCGCTCCGACATCGCGGAGGCTATGCAAGCGTTCCGACCATGCCGCCACTTGAGGTTGTTGATGCCGATTCTCTCGCGCCACTTCAGCTCGCGCGGCTGGTTGTCACGCCGACGCCCAAAGTGACTGCGTGGACAGTCTCCGGTCGGACCGACGGATCGTCCAGTCGGAGCGATCTTGTCGTGTCGGCGGACGAGGCTATCACGCTGCGACTGCGCGGCGATGCGTTGCTCGATATCCGAGAGGTCGCCGCTGAAGACGTCCCGTGCCAATGGGTTGATCCGGAGCGGCATACTACGGCTCAGTGTCATATCCCGGGTTACGTTGACAAGAGCGTTCAGTTCGCCGCTGTCGATGCGGGAGGGCGAACGGTCGGGACGGCGGTGGCGAAGGTGGTTGAGAGTTCGTCGCCAGAGGTCACGTGGTCATTTATGCGACTGACGACGTTAGACACGGACAGTTCGCGCCGCGGAGTGGCGCGCATTGACGTGGCCCCCGACTCGCTCTTGCCGCTTGAACGCATAAACGATCTACAGCTTGAGTTTACCGGGGCGAAGATCGACCAGAACGGCGCGAATGGGGTGCAGTATGTACGCGTGCTCGTGACCGCGCGGGAGCCAGACGGTACGGTTGCAAAGGTCAAGTCCATTTGCCTGGCTATTGTCCCGCCCCCGAGAAATGGCCGACCGTACTCGGTCAACGAACAGTGCCCCGCGTTCTCAAATGTAGTCGTGCGCATCGACACGTTAGTCGATAAGGCGCTCACATACGGCACTAAGCGCTCTAGCGTGCAAATCGATGTCGCATTTGACCCCACCGGGTATCGGACGTCCACCCGAGGTCTCCCCGGGCGCACCTATCAGGTTTCTCGAAGAGGCTGGTTGTCCACCGTACCGCGGCTCGCGCTTCCGTCGGCGATGATCTCGGTACGCAAGGGCAAGGCAATCGCGGCGGCTCAGTATGCTGGCGCGCTATTCACGCTGTCTGCATACAGCACGCGCAAATGCACCATCAAAGACTACTTGCTTGGGTGTCTGGGACGCGGCGAGCTTCCGATCAGCTTGACAGTGGGCACCGTGCTCGCTGGACAGACGGACCCGAAGCGCGAGAACGCGTTTCGCTCAGACCTTAGTACGGTTGCTGGCCTTAACTACTTCACTCGCAGCATGAGTGGGGCGGTGGCATTTGAGTTCTTCGTTGGTGGGCTCTTCCCGATGGCGGAGGGCCGGGCCTTCTTTCCTGACGCGTCATGGCTCGTTCGACCAGGGTTCTCGGTACAGCTTGGCAAGTAAGGCGCCCGGGCCCGCAGCAATACCGCATCGTTAGTTCGTGAGCACTGAAGTAGAGGTCCGAGCTCAATCCAGCCAACAGCCTGCGGCGCGTCGGCTCTGTGTTCAGTGGTCGTTGGTCAGAATTTCTGGACCGGTGCTCCGGCCACATCAAATGAGCCGGTGGGATCCAGCGTTACGGCATCAGCAACTGTTGGCGCGACCGCAGTATCACCAGAAACTCGAGAGGAGGAGGAGGAGCCACCGGGCGCTCGGGGGCAGTGGCGCACCTCTGCATGTTTGGCGTCCACGCTCCGGATGATCTCGACAGCGATGCTAGCTCTCGCGATGTGGCGAGCCAGGCGGCGGCGCGAGCGCGGACTCGAGCAAGCGGCCGACGGTCCTGAGCGGGCTCTCCTCGCGGAGTACACTCGCAGTCTTTCCCGTGTAGCGCTTAAGATGATTGGCTAAGAGTGACGAAGACTTGTAGCCCAGCAGTGTTGCAATGCTCTGAATGCTGCGTCCACTCTCTTCTAGATAGTAGGCGACCAAGAGGGAGCGAGCCCAGCCAATGATCCACTGCGGTGAGGGTAGGGCATTCGCGTGGCAGTACTTCCGAACCGACCGCTCATGCATGCGCACTGCATTCGCCAAGACGGGCAGGGAAATTGGCGAATGCGCGAGGCGCAATGCCGGTCGAAGTAGCGACGCCGCAGAATCGGTAACGTTGACCGCAGCCAAGCGCCAAACGCGACTGCTCAAGGACTCGGCTTGGGCGCGCGACAGCGTGCTGCGAACATGATGCGCGATGCTCGGCTGTTCCACGGGAAGCACGTCGGCAACGCCCGCTGCCGCAAGACGGGCCAATGCAGCAAGGTCCGACTCCTTCGCGATAAAGAGGCCGATCATCGCGACCAACGGAAATTCTGCTCTGAGGTCGAGCAGTTCCTGGAAGTCAGGCGCACTTACCGAACGTGGGATGGAGACCACGAGAGCAGGCGAGCGTCGCTCTTGTAGCCATAGTCGACACTCCAATACATCCGCAGTGAAGCGAAGGGGTGCATATCCCGACAGCGCGTCAACAATGACGCGCTGCCCGCTCGTGGGGAGCCGAAATGCCACAACGCCGTCGGGAAACGGAATTGATGCCGCGCCTCCCAAAGGAGTTACGAATTTGCCCCGCGCGATTGATTTGACCATTAATTCGACGGGCGTGTACTAAGCGAATACTGCGCGCTCGTCGATTTGGCAAGTAAAGATGGCACCACGGAGTCGCTCAATGGCCAATGACTCGGTCATGCGTAGGCTACCGGAGTTGCGAGGATCTCTCCGTGCGACTTCGGAGAACCCAGCGCCATCTTGCGTTACCTCAGACTGCGCCGCCGTCATCTGCGCGTTGACGAGACGCTCATGAAGCGCCTCCACCTCGAATTGGCGCTCATGAAAGGCATGCACATTCGAAAGGGTTCGCGCTTTTTCGATATACGAGACCGTCCACGGCTCCGGGGCGAGCCCGATTCGAATCGCAAGCCTCACACTACCGATCAGCAAGAGCACCTGATCGTGTGGCGTGAGCCCGAGCGCCTGCGCGGCATCGATCCATCGCCGCGACTGATGTGCTAGACGCCGAAGGGTGTCGTCGGCACCGGTGTTCCACTCGCCAAAGAGATAGCGACCCCACGTGCTCTGATGGAAAAGCATGACGGCAGCCGAGCGCTCCTCCTCTGGCAAATCCGCCAAGAGCGAGAGTAATCCGCCCAGTGCCGCCGACGCAACGCGGGGGGTTCGCGCGACGGCAAGTGCAGCAAGGCGCGCCTTGACTGCCCCTGCGACAATACCGAGCTCACCTGCCAGCTCTGCCATGGTGACCAGCACCTCCGGCCACCGCGGGTCCTCGGGCGAGATCTGATCGAGCACATCCCACGAGAGCGTAAGCGCATCCCCGAAGCGCGCGCGCTTGCGGTGTACTAGGCAAAGAGCCATCTGCGCATGAACAAGGTACATCGGCGCCAGCAACGGCTTCTCGCGAAGTACGGCCGTGAACTGCCGCTCGGCGCGCGGATAGTTTCCGCGTCCGACGCTGACCATCCCGAGCCCCAATAGCGCGCTCGGTGCCGCGTCAAGCCAGCGCGACTCCTCAGGCAACTGCCATGCGCATCGCCGCGCCTCCTCATACCACTCCGACGCCTCAACGAGGTCGCCAGCAACGCGAGCGGCTCGACCGATGCGCGCACTGATGAGCGCGCGTGCGGCCACGGTTGCTGCGTCCGACGTATAGCCCGTCAGGCGGAGCAATGCAAACAGCAGTTGTTTAGTCGCGGTGAGTAAGCCGCGTGCCTCGAACACGGCAGCCGTGTCGAGCCATTGCCCAAGGCGCGATGCTCGTGACACTCCCGCAAACTGAGGCGCCAACAGTTGAAGATCTGATTCGATAGCCTCACGAACGGCGTCGGGCATCGGCGGAAGTGCGTCTGCGCTCTCAATGAATGAGGTCGCCAGCACTGCGGCACCGTAAATCGCGTCTCCCTCGTGTTGCAACAGCGGAGAGAGTTCAGGAGCGGACATAACGAGACCCAAGAATGCACACTGTTGATGCGCTGTTACAGCGGGCGAGCGCGTTGAAGCTCAGTTACAAGATGTCGAGTAGGAGAGGAAAAGACGAGCGCGCCAATATCAAAGTTGCATAATCGGCCCTCTTTCGGGCCGAATAAACCAAAAAGTGGCCGATTCTGTTCTCACGCGGCTGAGCGGTACTCACTCAGACTGTGGCTCCCTTCTTACGCGGAGTCACTCTCGTGTCTGCAATCAGTCAACAGCCCGTCCGTCGCATCAGTGTGAACGTCGTACGCAAGGTGCTCGCGCTCGCGAGCCTGGTTTCACTCGCCGCGTGCCACGACAGCACAACCGCTCCGGAGCTCACGCAGGTCCGCCCTCGCCGCGATATGGTGTGCGTGCAGTTCAATGCGGCTGGTGAAATCGTTTCTATCCAGTCCGTGAACGCCAGCGGCGGGTGCGCTGATGGCTTCGACCTACACATTTGGATCTGAGTAGCCTCAGGGCGTGCTGAGGAGGCACGTTGCCGTAGTCCTCGTCGCCTAGACCCTGCGACATCGCCGAGTGCCACTGCTCGTGAAACACGCTATGCGCTAAGGCGCGTACGATGAATGCGTTTATCGCGCGGTCACGGCGTTGGGGTCATGAGGTCTGCGGCATGAGCGTCGATTCTGAAGGACGGAAACCGGTCACCTCGGAACGTTGTACCTCCGAGGTGACCGACGCTCGCGGCTCGCCGGTGCGACGGCATATTGGCGCATCGGCGAGTCAACGTATATTGCTGGTGTCGCGAGGTGCGGCACATTCTGCACACCGCGCGTCTGCAATGCGATTCGTAGATCTCGTCGTTCCTCTTCTGTTGGAGCTGCTGCGCGCGTTGTGCTCCGTGGCATGCGCAGGCCGGCGGTCCTCACGCGGTCGCCCCTTCGGTCCTGGTGGTGCAGGCTTGTCGCGAGGGTCGGCATTTCTGGGCTTGTTCGATGATTGCAGAGCGCACGCTGAGAGTCGCGAGATCGAGACTATCGCGGACCATCAGAACTCGCGGTTTGAGTTCCTCAGCCTGAGCTGAAGCAGGCGCCACCACGGGAGACGAATTCTGCCGCGGCCGGCGGACGGGCGCGCGCCCGCTGCGGTAGCCCCACCACGACCGCCACGCATGCCGCTACGGCGCGGGCTGACACGGAAGCTCTGCCGCTCCCTGCGGCGCGGTTGTGAGCACGCCCGTGCCTCAGGAGGTGACTGGGGCTTGCTCACACTCACGTCTAGCGCAGTAAGAAGTGTTTATAGACACTATAATCGCGAGCAGGTGAACCAGGATGGGCGAGCCAGGGAAATGCGCTAGGCTGCGGAACGAGCCGAGCTTCCCTCGCTTCTACCGCATCGCGCTGAGAGTCTGACCGTGTCTTCTCCCGTATCGCTCGTTATCCAGTCGCCAACTCCACCAACTCCGATCTCGAGTGACACGCGTACGCGATCACGTGCGCCCGCCTCCGTCGACACGACGGTCGCTCGGCCGCGCGCCTTGTCGAAGGCGCATCGCCGTGATCTCAGTACGCAGCTCAAGGCCGTGGTTTCCGACATCTTTACCGCCGGCGCGCGACTGAACCAAGCGGGGGTGCTCACTGACGAGCAAACGCGCGAGCTCCGCCGAATCCAAAAGTGGCCTGGGCGCCTGCAACTCGATACCGCCGAGGACATCGCCCAGAAACTCGAAACGGCACGCTCGTTTCGTGACCAGATGCAAGCAGCGCTGACGTCGTTGTTTCCCGATGAAGTCAGCGCCGCGACGTCGCACGGCTGGCCCGCGCCGCCACGCAGAGATCCAGCGAAGCGCACGCCCAAACCGCTTCCCCTCAGTGTGAGCGACCTCCCGCCGGCCTCGTTTCTCGATGACCTGATTGCCGGGAAGATTACTTGGGAGGCGGCACTCCAGGCGCCGGCGCGCACGCAAGAGGTGAGTCTCGCGCGCCTGATCAATGATCCGGACATGCATGCGGAGTTCCTGTATCGTTCTGCGCTCCTAAAACTTCGGGGAACGCATAGCGCTGCGGCAGCTGCAGCCCAAGTACGGAATCGGGAGATCACCCCGGCGGAGAAGCGCTTTGCCGAACGGCTTTTCCAGCGGGCTGAGCGTGGCGAATCAGAAGACGAGCTGTTGGTCGACCGCCGGCATCGTCGGGTGTGCCGCCCCACCGTGATGGTTCCACTCGTCCAGCCGCTCGTGCTGCTGTTCTACAACGGACGCCGAAAGATCAAAGTTTGGCAGCTCGCGCAGCTGGTCAATGCAGAGCTGGTGGTTTTTCAAGGGCGAGCTGAGGCGGAGGGCGTCCGGCTCCCATTTCCGACCGCGTCCGAAGAAACGATCCAAAAGTTTCTGGCTCGACTGCCTGACGCCGTCAAGACCGTGCGCGCGAACGGGCTTACTGCTTATGCCAAGCAGCATCGCGTCGTCTTCGCAGTGCCAGAAGCCCTCTTTGCAAATCAGATCTGGGAGATCGACAATAGTCCGCTCGACATCGCCGCAATCGCTGATGCGGAAAGCGAGCTTGAAGTCGAGCGCCTGTGGATCACTGCTGTGATCGACGCCTATTCGGGTTACCCATTGGCGGTGTTCGTCGACTCCCGATGCCCGACTGCCTATACCACCTCCATCGTCCTCCGTGCGGCATTAACGCCAACGGAGCTTGCGGGCGTGCAAGTGGGCGGCCTGCCGGAGCAGTTGATTTGCGACCGGGGCGCTGACTTCGCATCGTGTCACGTCGAGACCGTTACGGCGGCGCTCGGCATCGAGCTACGTGAAGCGCCGCCCCGGAGCCCCGATGAGAAGCCGCACATCGAGCGGTTCTTTCGCACGCTGAACGAAAGTCTCGCGATGTTCCCGGGCTACAAACCGGCGGACGGCACGTCCAAGGGCGCGCAGCGCAAGAATACCGGACGGTTACTTACCGTGCAACGCATCAAGGCCGAAGTTGAACGATTCCGGGTGGCGTACTGCCAGCGTGAGTCCGAGAAGCGGAACGGCTCGCCACTCGCCCGGTTCGCCGAGACCGTGCAGTGGAAGCCGTTGCTTCACCCGGACGTGGTCGATCTGCTACTACTCAAATCGGACGAAGAGCGCGTGCTCACGCGAAACGGCGTACGGTTTGGCAACCATGTCTATTTCGGGGACATTCAATTGGACGGCGGACACTCGTTCACCGAGTTGCAAAAGCGAAAGGTCATTGTTCGCTATCACCCGGACATCAGCGACTACATCATCGTTTACGACGCCGAAACGAATGTGCTCCTCGGCGAGATGATTCGCAGCGATCTGTACGGCGAGCAATCTGCAGTGTCCCAGATCAATCAGCGCGAGCGACTTCGTCTCGTGGCCGTCACGCAACAGTACTCCAAGGCACTCGTGCGGCTCGACCATCAGCGCGCCGCTGAGGAGCGAGCGCGGGAACGCGACCGCGAACGACAGAAGCAGAGGAATGCGGGCGGCCCGATGGGCGGTGAGGCCGAGGGCGTCATAGCTGAGGATTCGGATCCCGCCACGCGCGACATGCACGTAGTAGACACCGGGCCGACCGCAAAGACGACGAACGTCGCGCGAGATTTTCTCGCGGGTCTCGTGTGACTACTGCGGCCTCGCGCGATACTAACCCTACCAGCCGCGATCTATGAGCACACTTCTCGCTGCCCCTCCAAAAATTCTGCGTCGCGATCCGATTCTCGGGAATATCATCGAACATGCACAGCTTCGGCCCTACATCACGCTGGCGCGCATGCAGCTGAAGACGCCTGGCCTGCAAGAGTGGACTGGTCCGCCCGGGCTCGGGAAGAGCATTGCTGCCCAGCAACTCGCGTTAGAATGCAATCAAGAGGCAGACGCAAACCTGCCAGGTGCGTTTCGTGCCGTCTACTTTGCGACCGCAGGCGACGCGGATCACGAGACTACGCGCGGGATGAAACGTGGCGTGTATACCGTCTTTCAAGGGGTCCTTGAGGAGTCGCTCAGCGCAGGTGAGTACAAGCATATGACCGAGAACGAGCTCGCCGAGATGGTGGTGGAGCATTGTCGGCTGATGAACATTCAGCTCATCGTGGTCGACGAGGCGGGTACGAAGACCGAAGCGGAAATGCGGGGGATGGCGCATATCACCAATCTTGCCTTGGAGGAGCATTGGCGGCTCAGTATACTCCTCGTGGGCATGGACGACCTCGCCAACAAGATGGACGAGCAGAAGTCGCTGAGCTCGCGGACCCGTCGCGTGCTGGTCTTTCAGCACTGGTCCACGGAGGATTTCCAGACCTTTCTCGAGACCCGCGACGGCATCATCGGGGAGATCTTCGCCAAGCCGACGAAGGACACGCGACGTGTGATTGAGATCCTTCACGGTGCCTGCCGGGGAGAGCCGCGCGAACTCGATACATTGGTCTGCGAGGTCGAGATCCGTATCAAGAACGGAGCGAGTTTGCGCCACGCGGTGGAGACCGCGATAGCGTTCCGCGCCACGCAGGTGGCCGCCTCTGTTGCGTTCGCCCGTGAGTACCAGACCCGAAAGCGCAATCGTCGTCGTCGAACCTCGTAAGCAGGGCGACCGGGTGCGGAGCCGACGAGCGCTCGAGAACGGCTGGATCTGGTCAGTCTTCCATGCCGAAGCCTGTCGCACCGGATATCCACAGCGCCTTGGAGACGTGCGCGCGGCGTGCGCCCGTGTCGACGCGGTTCGAGCGGCCGCACTAGGACCGCGCGACGTGGAGCGGGTACTCGATGAACGGGCGCGGACGGGGCAGGCTCGCATCGTCGGCCTCGTGGCGGGTATACGCTCTGGCGGTCGACGGCTGTACTGGCCGCACGATGCGGGTTCCCCCACGCTCGACCAGCGCGCGCCGACGATAATCGAAGGGGTGCAGCGCGCCATCTGCGCAGTTCCTCCGTACTCGACAGGCGCGGCGTTTAGCACCAGTGAGCTCCTCTGCACGCTACGCGAGCGGGCGGATCCGCGTTGGCAGGCGCGGCTGACGTGGCACGCCGTGTATGCGGCGTTGCGCAACCTCGCTCGGCGACGCACACCCTTGGTGGAGGCACGGCATCCACCGCGTGGTGGCATGCACTGGGTGTCCGTTGCGAGTCGTGGGGTCGGGGGCGTTCCGGAGGCGCCGATAGAAGCGGTCGCCGAGCGAGTCGGAACGGAGGTCCGCAGGACCGGTCGGCGCGCGGTCGTGTTTCGCGAGATGCTTCGGTCCCTCTCCGCGGAAGAGGCCGGCCTCGTGCGCCGCCAGTTGCACGAGTGTGGTCGGCGTGTGCGCGGCGTGTCCGAGACCGCGACCGATAATGACGGGGTGCGCTCTATTGGGTGGTTCGACGGCAGCGTCGTCCTCGCCCTCAAGAGTGACGCGGTTCGCGGTGTGCTGGATCTCGCCGCGCTCCAGGAAGCCCAATGGCTTCGAGGTTTGCGATTTCGTATGGTTCGGGATCGCGCGATAGCGCACATGTCCAATATCGGGCGAATCGCCACTGCCGAACGACTGCTGCGGACGGTGCAAATCACCGTGCCGGTACTTCGTGAGGCGGCGCTGGCGGCCGGTGCGCCGTGGCGAGAGGAGTTGCAACGAGCGGAACGTTACGCCACGGCGCTGCTTGAGACCCTCTCCACGTTCCTCTCAGTGGCCACGGAGCGCCCCCGGTGCTTGGATGAGTCCGCAGGATGCTGGCTGACGTCGCACGAGGCGATGGAGGTACTTCGACGGCAAGCCGGTGCGCCTCAAAGTCGCTGGGCATTGCGCGCACGGATTCGGGCTGCCGCTCCATTCTTCCGACCGATTGCCGTGGAGCACGTCGCCCGTGTGGCGCGGGACGAAAGGCGATGGGACGCGCTCGACCTCGAGTGGAGGGCGTTGCGCACGTTCGGGTCTGGAGCGGATCGCCGCCGCGCGCTGGAGTTGCTCTGGTGTGTGGGCCTCGGGCGGCCCGATCCCGCCGATACACGATGGCAGCAGCTGTTGGAGTCACCACGCGCAGCCTCAGCGTTCGAGGAATACGCCCGCCGTTTGGGTCAAGGCCCGTAACACGCAGCGTTCGCGGCGCGGCATACCTGCGGGAGGTGCCCACGCCGACTCCTTATGCTGCCGATGCTCCTCGCGATAGGTGGCACTCATCGCCGGCGGGCACGTGGTGCCAGCGAAGCGGTCGGCCAGCTGCGTGGTGTCGTTGGCATCGGACCATGGGGCCACGAAGGTCACGAGCCCGCCGACAGGACGTGACTCCGCTGTCCGGCCGACCTCGTGCCCGCCTGGGGCAGTCCGTAACGCGCGGGCTCTGACTCAGCTGAGCTAGCGAAGAGAACTGCGATTCGGGCGACTTGCCGCCGGCCGCTCTAGGCTGCGGCCATGACTCGCTCGCCCCGATCTCAAGACCCCGGTCTGCTGCGGCGGACCGCCATCGCCCAGCCGCTCACGATCCCCTTTGACCTCGATCCAACCGCCGGAGAAGCATGGATTGGCGGGTGTATTGCTGAGCGTGTTCGCCAAGCGTGGCTCGGACGGCCGTTGGAGCGAGACAGCTGGATCTCTCCCACCTGCGTCACGACTTGGCCGGAACTGGACGATCTCTTTGCGCACAGCGCGCGGACTAAAGTCCATCAAGTATTCACCAAGTTCTTCTCCCGACGTATCGTGGAGCGTCGCGTCGCGCGTCTGGACGGTCGAAAGCATGAATATCGTCTGCTCGCCCATGAAGACAGCGTGGTCGCGAGAACCAACTGCGCCACGTCACGCGGGCTGGTGCTCACGGCGATGCTGGAGGAAATGCGCGCCGCCGAACGTGAGGGGCGCGCCGTCCGACCAATCGGCACCGGCGCAATCATCGTGCGCGCGCGAAGCCTTGGCCACGAGGTCGATCACGCGGATCTCACGCGAGCGGTTCAGTACCTCGCGCTCGTCCATCCCATGCGGTGGCGGACAATTCGGGAGGGGCGGCCGGAGCAGGTCCTCTTCGCCCCGGCGTCGACGACCGGACGCTCTGTCCCCGTGGGCGCACCAACGCGTGTGCGACACACGAAGAGTCTCGGAGGCACACTCGCGGAGCTCTTCGTCGGCGCGATCAACGCGTCGCCCGTCGGTGCCGCGTGCCTCCGCGACATCGCCGAAAGCGTCCGGGCGACGTGGCACGAGCGAGACAATCCCATTGCGACCGCACGACAGGTAATGGGGAATCGCCCGCTAGAGATGACCGAACAGCTGATTGAGCTGGGGACCGTCGATGGGGCTCGATGGTTCACGACCGTTGAGCATCATGCCCGGGGGCGCATCTTTGTGCGAGCCCTACTGGTCACGCGCGATGCAAGGCGGGCGTTAGAACGGACTCGGCTGCTCGGTCGGGCGCGGGTGGCGGTCGCAGAGGTGTTGGACCGTCGACGCGACGAACTGAACGCGGTCCTGGCGGATGTTCGGGAGAGTCTCCAGTCGCTGCTAGCACTCGGAGCGACCGCCCGTACCACGAAAACACGTCGTGAGCTCGGTGCCATCGAGCGCGCGGTGCAGCGGCACGTTCGGGCGTTGGCACCGAAGTCGAACGCCACCGGCGAACTTTCCGAGCGTGAGGCCTCCGAGTGGACCGCCGGGGCGTATCTCGATGTTCCGACGATACGACATTGGGCGTCGCAACTCTTGCGTCTGGAACGCGTGCGGATCACCGTTCGCGCGGTGACCCAGTACACCACCCGTCGCGCCCGCTCCAAGCGCGTACCGGTCGACGCGCCAGCCGGCGAGCGTGAGTCGGGATGGGGCCGGGTGTACGACATGAGCGACGTGCGCCAGATTCTCTGCGAACGACTGGGACCGCGACGCCTGCGCCACCTGGCTGCGCGAGTCCGGCGAACGTTTGGGGCGACCCCGCGGCCGTCGTCTTTCCGTGCGCTCTTGCGGGAAACCTCAACACCGGCAGACGTGCGCTTGATGGCGCTGGCGGGACTCGGAATCCACGGAGTGCAATACGATTGTGAGTTACTCCGCGAACTCAGCCTTCGGGACGCGGAGTCGGGGTGCCGCGAGTTAGCATGTTGGGCGCTCGCCATGATTGAGCCGGCTGACGCGCTGCAGTTGCTTGAGCAGGTCGACCTCTACTCTCCCCCCGTGCGAATCGCGCTGGCGTCATGGGCGCAACTCCTCACGAAGCACCCACTCCCGTGGTCAGGGCCCTCCGCCGTTCGGCATGGGCTGAAGGACTAGCGGTCACCCTGCCGGAGGCATGTCATACGCTTCCTTGGGTATCGCTTGCGCAGTGCAACGGTCGGCGCGTGAATCTGCTCGGAGCGCCGGTCGTTCGGGGCGCTGCGATAGTAGGGCGTTCTCATTGCGGCGTCGCTTCGGAACGCACCCCTTGCTGCCACTCACTACCTCCGCTGGCGGGGGCCGGGCTTCCGTAGCAGTGGCAGCCCACATCCATTCGTTGCGGTGCCTACCCGAAGCTGTAGGAGCCCGTCTTCGTCTTCCTCGCCAACTATGGTGATGCGCTCGCCGACGCCGAGGACGCGCTGCTTTCGCGCGAGATGGAAGCAGGCGAGCGGTGCGAGCGTGTCGCTATACTTGGTCATGAGTTGCATCGATTGGGTCGATAGCGCCACCCTCGTTCGCAACCAGAACCCCCCACCTTCGACGGGATAGAGGCGCTCAGTCAAAGGGATCGCACGAGGAAAGTGGATCTGGGCCGGAAGGGCCCGCTCGACGTTCGCCGAGAGTCGCATTCCACGCGCCCGCTTCGCGAGCATCTCGCGAGCGGTGCCCGGCAGCAGTTCGGCGGTCGGCAACGTTACCTCGAATGTCGTACGTCGCGCATTCGATCCCAACGAGATGTTGAGCGAATCGCCATTGCCGGAGAAAAAGTATAGTGCGCGCTGCGTCGCCGCCCACGGTAGTGTTACATCGACAAGTGGATCGGTAACGAGGTAGCCGCTTTCCGTACGCACGCGGATCCCCGCTCCCACGCCGATCCGAGCCAGAGTGGTGCTGGTGCCGACCTCAGGTGCAAGCACGATTTCGGCAGTGTCTACGAAATACGCCGTGGGTCCGGCTCCGGGTTTCGTGATCGGTCGAAGTCCAATGTAGCCGCCATCTCCAAACGTCCGCGATAGGACGACGCCGGTCGCGCCGTCAAAATCCGCGGCGGTGACCACACGTCCCTTCAGCGTTTGTAGCGATACAATGGTCAGGCGACGGAGTGCGTAGTCTTGGACGACTGCGGAGTCCGCGCGGAGACCCTGAACCACGGAGGTAGGCGAGAACTCCATCGGACCGCGACCCTCTCGTCCGACTCGACGTACGCGGCCATCCTTCAATGTCAGCAGCTCGACTGAAGCCGTCCCGCGCGCAAACCAAACGGCAACAGAGTCACGATAGACGTGCACACTCGTCGGCACATCAAGTGACGGGTTGCCCGGAATCGTGGCCAAGTGTACGGGGGGGATAGCGGCGCCGGTACCCGACTCAGATCGCGGCACCTGCGCGGCGAGATGCGGTGCCCCGAAGGATAAGCCGAGGAGCGCAGCTTTCATCAACCGAAGGTGCACTGGGCATCTCCTGCGAAATGAAGGATCGGCGGAATTCATCAGTAGCCGGCGGTGGCCGGCGTTAGCTCGCACAGTAATACGGATCACCACAGTTCGGCGCGTTGGGGAGCGCCCGGAATACGACGTGGCTACATCACGATGCGAACAGGAGCAGCGTCGTTGGGCGCGCGCGACGGCGCGTTCACGAGAGTACACGCAATAGTGCCATTAGCGTTGACGAGTCGAGCCTCCCGTCGCATCGCTCCGGCTTCCGGACCACGGACCACGATTGCGCGCCCGTCGAGCGCGAGCGCATGTGCCTGCTGATCGAACGTTTCGTTGCACGGATCCCAATTCGTGCAGGTTGTGCCGGAGACCATGCAGTTCATCATACCCACATCCTGCGGCTCACTGCAGTTCCCGATGATGTTGTTGAGATCGGAGAAGTCGAACCAGCACTGCCGACAGTTTGGTCCCGGCAGTGTAGGCGCTGGCGCCGCCACCGGCAACGCAAGCGGCGGCGTCATTACTGCGGGCGCGCCGGGCGCGTGAGATGACGCCGCCGACGCCGGGGTGGACGCCGCCGCTAGAGTGAACGCACAAATCAAGAATGCCATCAATCGCTGACGCATACACGCTCCTTAGAAAGAGAAGTCGTTGGTAGTAGGAGAGCGCTCCCCAATGTATGGGAATTGCCCCGGCCTCTACGAGGCAAGAGGCGACTTTACGTATCCGGCCCGGAGGCGTTGGCGAGGGTTGACTTGCTGGTGACGGGCCCCAATTCTGGCCGTGTCTGTTCACCCACGCGCAACAGCCGCGCGCTGGAGAAATTCAATGCCGCTTGTTTGCGTCCCCAAGCCTGCTCAGCTCTCTGTGTCGCTCTGCGCGGCGCCGTTGTGGTTCGTACTCTTGCTAAGCGCGCTCACCGTCGCAGTTCGTCCCAGCTTTGCACAGCGTCTTGAGCTTCGCGAGGTGGCTCGCTACGACCTCCCGCCCGGCGCGCCAGTGGAACTGAGTGGCGTCTTTCCTAGCGGCGCCGTAGCGCTGCTGGGGCGCGGCGATACATCAGCGTTGCTGGTGACCGCACGAGGGGCGAGTCGGCTGCCGATTCATTGCCGCATTGCCTTGCACTTCCTGCGGTCTACCGGGTCGGACCCCATCGTGCTCGATTCTGCGGCGATGCGCTTCGCGACGCTGACGGAGCGTGGTACGTGCCGCCATGAGGCGTCAATCGCACACCTCGCCGGCGCCACGTTCCTCGATGTCAGCGTATTCGCGCAGCGCTTTTGGACGCTGGAGCGTCGCCAAAATCGCCTGACGCTTCGGTCGTATAACGTGATGGACACCGTCTCGGTCGCGTCGGCCACGGTGACGACCCTAGAGGTTCCGGCACCGGCGCAACCCCGCCTCGTGGTGTTTAACGGCGTCCTCGCGGTGGTAGATCATTACCTCCCGCTGCGGATCTACTGGCAGTCTCGCCGCTCCGCGGCGTGGAATGACGTGGTGACGACAGTAAACGCGAACCCGCCAGTTGGGCCGTCGTGGTCGTTGCTGAGCAGCCTACCTTTGGCATCGCTTGGGGATGTACTCGTGCTCGCAGACCCGCGAAGCGGCTCGCGCGTGCTCGCCTATAAGGGTTGTAGTGCTGCCGTCGCCGTGAGACAACGCAGAATCGATGGGCTCACGCCAGTCGCCTTCTCGTCCCCATCGGCGCACGCACTTTTCATCTCCCATGCCGAGCCAGCGCAAGTGCTCGTCCTAGAGGCTGGGACACTCCGGGAGGCCGACGAATGTTAGGTCTGCTGTGCGGAACCGTCCTGTTGCTACAGAGCGCGAGCGTGGGGGCTCAGGTCATGCCCGACACGGTGCGTGCCGTGGCCAACGATTCGGTGCTCACGCTCGCTTACTCATCCGCGAATCGCATTGTGTGGCACCGCGTATCGCTTGATGGCCGGCTGCTCGATACAGCGGCCCTCGTTCTGAGGAGCGCTTCGCCGACGCTCAGGGTTGTTCGATTGACCGAACTCGACGGGACGATTGTGGGAATGCTGTCCGATCAACAGACAGTCGTCACTTGGCGCCCTGGGCAGCGGCCGGACCAGTTCACGTTCCATGCAGCAGAATCGGAGTCGAATCGCGGGCGGTATGTACCGCTCGCCATTGTGGCGCTGCATCCGGATACGCTCGCCCTGTTGGTCCCACGGCTCATGCCCGCGCACGCGACCTTGGGAGAGCGGGACGTCGTGATGGTGGGACAAGGCGAGGCGTTGACACCGGTGGATTCGATGGTCTTGGGGAATCGCATTTTATTTCTTCAAACTGGGCAGTTTCAGAGCTACCTTTTCGGTTCGCCCTTGGGTCCGCTAATCGATAGGGCCACGCAACTGGCGCTCTCGTCCGACGGTACCTCAATCGCCGCCGCGAGCTTTATTCCCACTGACGAAAGTACCAGCCTGGACGTGCGCGTGACCGGATTACCGAAGCCACAGCTGGTGGCGAGAATGGCGTTGCCGCTGCAATCCGAGGTCGTCGAGATGACTGACGTTGACCGCCTGGTCGATCAGACCGTTCGCCAGCTTCCACCGCCTTTTCAGCGCGATAGCCTAATCCCCCGATACCTTCGTGCCCGCGTGCCCGAGCCCGCTCAGCGTCTACGGTTTCGCACAGCGATGGTGGCGGGCGCCGTGGTGGCGATCCTTGAAGCGGGCGACCCCACCCTCGGACGGCCGAGTCGCTTGTCTGTGGTTCGGCAAACGGGTACCTGCGTACAAGAACTCCCCGCGGGGGCGGCCCTACTCGGGATTGGTCGAGCGTATGCATGGTTGGCGACTTCGACAGATGCCGGTGCGATGCGCTTCGACCGCCGTCGACTGTGCTCGACATGAAGAGTGCTCGACATCGCTGCTTGGTACTCTTGGTGCTTGGGGTCGCCTGCTCCAGCGGAGCGTCGGTCGGCAACGACTCGACCCGCTCGGTCGCTGGCGACAGTCTCGCCGCCATGTCCAGTGACTCAGGCCGGACTCCGTTGAGCTTGCCGGTGGCTGCCGAAGCAGCACGTGAGGGCGACTTGGTCCTGCATGTGCGGACGACGGGCCAAGTGCGCTCGGACGCGGTGGTGAAGCTGCGCAGCGAGGTCGGCGGAACGGTGGCAAAGCTCCTCGTTAGGCCGGGACAAGTGGTCACGCCGGGGCAGGAGCTGGTACGCTTCGACAACTATCCGTTCGAGCTCGCCGTCCGCGAGGCGCAAGCGCAGGCCGACGAGGCGGAGCAGCGGTTTCTCGAAAGCTTTGTGCCGGAGTCGCTGGTCACCGGGCGTGCGCCGACAGCGGAGCAGCGCAAGGCTCTGATGAACAAGGCGGGGCTGACGGGAGCGCGGCTCCGGCTCGAGCGGGCCAAGTATGAGCAGGATCGCGCGGTGATTCGCGCGCCGATGGCGGGGATGGTGGACGGTATCGATGTCGCGGTCGGTGAGAAGATTGGTGCGGGGCAGCCGCTGCTCACCGTGGTCGATACGCGTAACCTGCGCATCGAGGCGCAGGTGTTGGAGCATGACCTGCCCCTGGTGAAGGTGGGCGGCGAGGCCGAAGTGACGAGTGCGGGCGCACCGGGGCGGGTGCTGCGCGGGCGTGTTGATGCGCTGCTGCCGCTGGTGGATTCGACGAGTCGCGCGGGGCGCGCCGTCGTGCGTGTGTCAGGAGACGGCATTCTGCGCCCGGGAATGTACGCCGACGTGGAGCTCGAAGCGACGCGGCTGCGCCGGCGGCGCCTGGTGCCAAGTCGCGCGGTGATCGAACGCGACGGGCGGCCGCTGGTATTTGTCGTGCGAGACGGGCGCGCGCAGTGGACGTACATCGTACCTGGCCGATCAAACGGGCGCGAAACGGAGGTGCTGCCCGATTCAGCGACCGGGGAGATCCCCGTGAAAGCGGGTGATCCGGTCATCGTGGAGGGTCATCTTACGCTTACGCATGATGCGCCGGTGAAAGTGGCGCCAGCCAAGGTCTCCGACGCGAAGCCCCGCGGGTGAGTATCGCCGCGTATGCGGTGCGCCGCCCAGTGGCCACGGTCGCGGCCATTCTGGCGGTGCTATTGCTGGGATCGGTCTCGCTCACGCGGCTGCCGGTGTCGCTGCTGCCCGACGTGTCGTTACCGGTGCTCACGATTCGCACGGCGTATGTGGGAGCGGCGGCCACGGAAGTGTCGCGTTTCGTGGCAGAGCCTATCGAGGAGGCCATTGCGGCCACGCCGGGGCTGGTGGAGTTGCGGAGTGTAAGTCGCAACGGCGAGGCGACCACCACCGCGCGCTTCGCCTGGGGCACCGATATGCGCGGCACGGTGCTCGCGGTGCGCGAGCGGCTCGATGCGGCGCGCGGGCGATTGCCGGAGCGCGCCGAGCGGCCGACGCTGCTGACGAGCGATCCGGGGGAGCGGCCAATTGCGGTGCTGGCGGTGAAGCCGGCGGCGAACGCGATTCCGAATGCCACGGCGAATCGGCAGGCGGCGGATCTGCGGGCGCTGGCGCGCACGGCCACCGAGGTGCACGCGCGGCGGCTCGAACAGATCGAAGGGGTGGCGAGTGTCGCGGTGGTGGGCGCGCCCACCGATGAAGTGCGCGTGTCGCTCGATGCTGACAAGCTGCGGGCGCTCGATCTCACCCCGGAGGACGTCGCCGCCAGTATTCGTGCGCAGAACGTGGCGGGGGCCGGCGGTACGATTCGGCGCGGACAATTCCGCTTCTCCGTGCGCGCGCTCACCGAGTTCCGCGGGCCGGCGGAGATTCTCGACGCCCCCATCGGGTTGCCGGGTCGCGGGCTCACGCTGCGCGACGTGGGCACCGTACAGTTGGGGCTCGCCGAGCCCACCACGCTGACGCGACTCGACGGCGCAGAGGCGGTGGGTCTCGTGGTCTACAAGGACGCCGGCGCGAACACAGTGGCAGTGACACAGCGGCTGCGCGAGACACTGGGGCTGCTCGAGAACGAGTTTCCCGGCCTCGCCGTGACGGTCGTGGCGGCGCAGGCGGACTTCGTGGTGGATGCGCTGTCGAATCTGGGGCAGGAGATCGTGGCGGGTGGCGTGCTGTCGCTGCTGGTGATTCTGCTCTTTCTGCGCGATTGGCGGTTGTCGCTGGCGATTGGGCTGACGGTGCCGCTATCGGTACTGATGGCACTCGTGGCGCTGCAGGCGCTCGGCGTCACCATCAATGTGCTGTCGCTCGGCGGGCTCGCGCTGGGAACGGGGTTGCTGGTGGATACGGCGATTGTCGTGGCCGAAGCGGTGTCGAGACGCCGAGACGAGGGGATGCCGCTGCGGGAGGCGGCGGTGGTGGGGACGGACGACGTAGCGGCGCCGCTGTTAGCGGGGACGCTGACGACAGTCTTGGTGTTTGGGCCGATTGTGTTTGTGCGCGGATTGGCGGCGGCGCTGTTTCGCGACCTGTCGCTGTCGGTGGTCACCACGGTGGCGGCGTCCTTGGTGCTGGCGTTGACGTTGATGCCGGTGCTGCTCGTTGGGCGGCGGCGAGCGGAGAATGAGGCTAATCGCGAGAACCCAGACGTCGACTCAATAGTAAGATCGACCGTGCCGACGGTGGGTGGATTAACGCTGGTCGGTCGACGGATGACGAACTGGTATGAGCGCGGTGTGATTTGGTCGCTGGCGCATCCGCGCACGGTGTTTGGCGGGGCGCTTGCTTCGCTCGCGCTGACTGTCGTGCTGATCGTCATGTTGCCAAAGGAGATTCTGCCGCGCGTGGATGAAGGGGTGCTGGTCGCGCAGCTGGGGCTGCCGCAGGGGACGGCGCTCGAGGCGACGACGGCCCAAGTCGCGAGACTTGAGAGCGCGGCAAAGCAGCTTGGTGCGCGGGACATCTATGCGCGCGTGGGAAAGGCCACCGATGAAGAGATTCTCGCGGGGGCAGATCCAGGGACCTCGGCGTCGGCGCAGCTCATCGTCCCAGTGCCAACGGGTGCGGACGCGGCGCTGTTCGCGCAGCAGCTGCGCGCGAAGGTGCCGGACCTGGCGAACGGGGCGCTGGCGATTGATCTCGCGGGGCAGAGTGAATTCGGCTCGCTCATCGGCCGTGAAGGGCGACTAGTACGCGTCGAGCTATCGGCGCCGACACCGGTGCTTGCGCAGCAGTGGGCGGACAGTGTACGCCGCCAGCTAGCGCAGGTGAAGGAGCTGGCCGACGTGCGCGATGCGTATGCGGCCACGCAGCCGCTCATCGAGATCAGGCTCGAACGCGAGCGCCTCGCGCAGCGCGGCATCATGCCGCAGCAGGTGGCGAGTGCGCTGGCGGGCGCGCTGGGCGGTGTGGCGGCGAGCGATTTGCGCGAGACGGATCGGCGCACGCCCATTGCGGTGCGCTATGCGGGGGCGGGCAACGAAGACCTGGCCACGGCACTGCGCACCACCATTCGTGGTGTGCCGGTGGAGCAGCTGGTCACCGTGACGGAGGTGCGTGCACCGGTGGAAGTGGTACGCGTGGGGCAGCGGCCGGTCACCATGGTGGAAGGGCTCGTGGAGGAAGGCGGTACCGCGCGAGCCACCGAGGCGGTGCAGGCGACGCTCGCGCGCATGGCGCTGCCGCCGAGTGTGACGTGGCAGGTGGCCGGCGCCGACAGCGAACGGCAGCGCACCAGCAACGAGCTCACGCTGGTGGTGGTGCTCGCGGCGGCGCTCATGTTCCTCGTGCTCGCGGGTGAATTCGCCAGCTTTACGATTCCGCTGGTGGTGATGCTCACGGTGCCGCTCGCCGGCGCGGGGGCGGTGATCTTTTTGTGGCTCACGGGGCAGAGCCTCAATGCTGTGAGCCTCATCGGCATCGTGGTGATGATCGGCATGGCCGACAACGAAGCGGTGGTGAAGCTCGATGCCATTCGCCAGTTCCGTGAGCAGGGGCTGCCGTTGCAGGAAGCCATTCTGCGTGGCGGCGAGCAGCGGCTACGAGCGATTGCGATGACGAGCATCACCACCGTTACCGGAGTGCTCCCGCTCGTGTTCGGCTGGGGCAGTGGTGGCGCGCTGTATCAGCCGCTCGCGGCGGGGATCATTGGCGGGTCAATCAGCGCGTTGCTGGTGACGTTCTTCCTGCTGCCGGTGGGGTATGCGGCACTGGAGGCGCGTACGCGGTGATCCACGCCGCCGTGCACCGTCCGGCCGTTGTCTTGGCCAGTTGCCTTGCGATGCTATTTGCCGGTGCCATCGCGTTCACGCGCCTGCCGCTTGCCACCAAGACGACGGTCGAGCTGCCGCGGCTCAGCATCGCCGCCGCGTGGCCGGGTTCTTCGCCGGAGGTGATCGAGACCTATCTCACCTCGCCTATCGAAAGCGCAGTGCTGGGCGTGCGTGGTGTGCGCCAAGTGAACAGCACGAGCTACGACGACTTCGCGACGCTCACAGTGGAGCTTGAGGAGCGCGCCGATGTGCCGATGGCGCGGCTGGCCATCCTCGAGCGGCTCGAGCTGCTGCGGAGTGAGCTGCCCGCTGGCGTGAACCCGCCGAGCGTGTCGAACTATGTGCCGGAGGACTTGCAGGAGTCGCCGCTGCTATCGCTCACGGTGTCGGGGCCGTATACCACCGGTGCCCTGCAGCGGCTGCTCGACGAGCGCGTCACGCCGCGCCTGGCCACGGTCGCCGGCGTGGCCGGTGTGCAGCTACGCGGCGGGGCGGACCTCGGCGTGTCGGTGAGCTACGACGCGACGCGGCTCCGGCAGATGGGGCTTCCACCGGAACGACTCACGCAGGCCATCCAGGGGGCGCGCATTGTCGAGGCGCTCGGTGACCTCACGACCGAGGCGCAGGTACGGAGTGTGGTACTCCGTGATCAACCCGCCGCGCTCGATAGCTTGGCTGCGCTACCGGTGATGGGGGCTGGCGGACGGGTGTTCCGGCTGGGGGAGCTGGCCAGCATTCGCGCCGAGGAAGACGAGCGCGGACGGTTCTATCGTATCGATGGCACTTCGGCGGTGAGTGTGGACGTCTCTCGGCATCCGGGCGCGGATGCGATTCAGACGGCGGCGGCGCTCCGGAGGGTGATCGCGGAGCTCACGCGCGTGATGCCGCCGGGCATTCGGTTGCGCGTCGTGAACGACGAGAGTGTGGCGCTGGCGAAAGAGCTGCGCGATCTCACGACGCGCGCCGCGATTGCCTGTGGCGCGGTGCTGCTCGTGCTGGCGCTTCTGCTGCGCCGCTGGCGCGCGGTGGCGGTGGTGATGGGGGCGGCGGCGGTGGCGCTCGCGGCCACCGCACTGACGCTGTATGTGTTGGACATTCCGGCCAATCTGCTGACGCTGGCCGGGCTCGGGATGGGCGTGGGTATTCTGGTGCAGAATGCCATCGTCGTGGTGGATCGCCTAGCGCGCGCGCCGGACACGCCGGATGGGCGTGCGGCCGCCACGCGTCGCATTGCGCCAGCGGTGGTGGGGAGCAGCCTCACCACCGCAGTGGTCTTCTTTCCGTTCCTCTATCTGCAGGGGAATGCGCGGGCGGCCTTTGTGCCTTTCGCCCTGGCGTTCGTCATTGCGCTCGTATGGAGCGTGATCACGGCGCTGCTCGTGGTGCCGGCGCTTGGTGCCGGTATTGCCGTTCGTGTGGCGGCGCGCGAGGCGCCGTGGCCGCGCGTGAGGCATCTCTACACGGCGGTCGTGGCGCGCACGCTCCGTTGGCGATGGGCTACGCTGTTGCTCACGGTGAGCACCTTGGCGGGGCTTACGTGGGTGTTTGTGGTGAAGGTGCCACGCGCGAGCTGGGGCGGGTGGGGCGAACGTCGCACCACGCTCACCGCGTCGCTGAGCTTCCCGCGCGGGTCGGATCCGGCCGGGCTGGACCGCGCGATGCGCGAGTTCGAGCGCATCGTCGTGGGGCGCCCGGAGGTGGAGCAGGTGCGCACGCAGTCGAGCGGACGCACAAGCGCGCAGATGAGTGTGGTGTTCACGCGCGATGGGGCATTCACCGTGGCGCCGATGGAATTGCAGGAATTGCTGACGCAGCGCGCGGTGCTCATTGGTGGCGCACAGGTTGGCGTCTACGGCGACGGGCCAGGGTTCTCGAGCGGTGGGGGCGGCGGCAGCTTCGCGACCTTCCGCCTGCAGGTGAAGGGGTTCTCGTACGACGGGGTGTCAAGGGTGGCCGAAGATTTCAAGCGGCGGCTCGAGCGCATCACGCGCGTGCAGGAGGTGCGCATCACGAGCGGGAACGCGTGGGGCGCCGGCGAGCGGGGGTATCAGGTGGTGCTCGACCCCGACCGCGCGGCGCTTACGCGCTACAGACTCAATGCGGCTATGTTCGCGCAGGCGGTCGCGCGTGAGGTGCGCGGGCCGGTGGGAGGGACTCGGCTCGAGATCGGTGGCGAGGAACTTCCGGTCACGGTCAAAGCAAGCGGCGCGCGCGAGCGGAGCATCGAGGAGCTGCAGGATGCGCTGGTGCCCAACGTGATCGGCGCGCCCGTGCGGGTGCGCGATGTCGCGGCGGTGGATGCACGCGAAGCGCTGAGCACCGTAGTGCGCGAAGATCAGCAGTATGTGCGGCAGGTGAGCTACGACTTCCGCGGGCCGGCCAAGCTGGCGCGGCGCACGCACAATGCGTTCGTCAAGTCGCTGAGCGTGCCAGCGGGGTACAGCATTAAAGATCTCTCCGACGGGCGCTTTGACCAGGACGACGAGAGTGCGCGAGGACTCTGGCTCGTGTTTACGATTGGCCTTTGCCTGGTCATTCTCAGCGTGGCCATCGTCTTCGACAGCGTCTGGGGGGCCGCGATGGTGTTGCTCTCGGTGCCGCTCGCGTTGGCCGGTGTGGTCGTCGCGTTCTGGGCGGCCGATGCGGCGTTCACGCGCGAGGCGGCAGTGGGTGTCATTCTCGTGGTGGGGCTCGCGGTGCATCAGGGCATTCTTTTCGTCGATGCGGTGCTGGAGAAATGGCGCACGTTCGGCAGGCTCCGTGCCGGCCACGTCGTGTTTGCGGCACTCGACCGGGCGCCGATGATCGTGGTCATCACGCTCGCATCGCTCGCAAGCCTCGTCCCACTGAGTGTAGGCACGAGTACCCAGACGATGTTCGGGGCGATTGCGCTGGCGACAGCCGGTGGCACCATGTCCGCGACGCTAGGGGTGTTGTTCGTCTTACCGGCCATGATTAAGCCGCTCCGAATCGCCCTCAAGGGATAGGCGAGAACTGCTGTATAGCTGGGGCGCGCCCGCGTGAGCGACGACTGGAGCATGGCAGGGACACGATGGATGTAGATCCTTGATAGCAATGTGCGACAGCTGTTCGACGCCGTCGACGGCAAGCTCCGCAGAGACTCACGCATGGACACCGCAAGGGCGTCCTGACCCGGGCAGGGAAGGGGATCGGATGCGCTCGTCGCTTTGAGGACTCACCCAATTCCAAAAGCCGCCGCTGTAGCGGCGAGGTGCCACGGGTCAGCGCGACTGTCCGAGAATTCGATAGAGGGAGAAGGTCGCGATGCCTTCTGCGTTTCGGCGAAGTAGCCAAACCGAGTCTCCTTGGAAACGCACGACGACCGGCGGAACGATGTCACCGTCAAACCGAAGCGATAGCTTACCGACCAGCCTCCCGTCGTCTCCCACCGCATACCAGACTGAGGGGGCGAATCCTCCATCGCGCACCGTTTCCTCGAACCAGATGCGATCACCGCCATCCTTCGCGCTCTCAAAGAGCGGCCAGTACGTCGGTTTGGCCGATATAACGTCGCCGGATTTCGGGCGCGAACCCGCTCGCGCTCCCTCGGGCGAGTTCGCGAGCGCCTCGGCGTCTGTCATCCGCTTGAGCGCGTCTCGCAGCGTTAAGATCCGGACAACGTGGCCGCCCTGATCGAGTCCGATAACCTCCTGCTGTAAAGGGTCGGCTCTCCACACTTCTCGACCGCGCGCAAACACGGTAATCCGTCGATTGGGATCCGTGTCATAGTCCGCATTGATACGTGCAACGACTTCCCCTTGCAGTGTCAGGAGATGAATCGTCGCATCGGCTGACCCCGCAAACGGTTTTAGGATGATTCGTCCGTCTGCCAGGCATCCGTCGGCTGGCAGCTGCCCGATCTTTTCAACGGGAATCTGGCGCACCCATCGACCGTCTGACGTGGCAATGGTCAGCCGGCGTAGTCCGTAGTCATATGCTACAACCGTGTCGCCTCGTGATCGGCAGGCATGAGAGAGTCCACGGAATTCGTTCGGGCCGCTTCCCTGGCGTCCCAAGCTAATCCGATGAACGCCATCGGCTCCAAAGAAGCGAAGGCGATCTAGCTCAATGATGGCGAGCTCACCGTTCGTCGACGGTGCGGCGTTGAGAAACCCATTCGAATGCCTCAGCTCAATGGACGTGTCCTTGGCGAGGCCTCCTACGGTCAGTAAGGGCGAATCCGCGAGTCGGAGCTGCCGCGCACTCTGGAGCTCATCTTGAACGAGCACGCGGGTGGCACGATCTCGATTCAATGAAACCGAGTGAGGCGTCGCGGTCTGCTCTCTACAAGCACCAAGCGCGAGCCAGAGCGACATCATCGCTATCAGACCTCGTTGATTCACAGCGTGCATGCTGTCGCTTCTCCTCGAATCGCTGAAAGTGCCGACCGCGCCACTACCGTTGCGCGCGGACATCCGCTGCTAGGTCGCTGACCAAGGAGTCTAGCCGTGACAGCGCAAGGCCGCCGCGGAACTGCCAACCGTTGACCCAGATTGTTGGCGTCGCCGCAATTTCATGGGCAAGGGCAAACGCTGTGGATCTTTCGATCCGTTGAAAGCTCCGCCCGCTTGTAGCACACTCTGCCAGTCGATCTGACGCCGAGGGGGAAACGCGCTGCGCGAGGGTCTTCCAGTCAAGCAGTCCTAGGGAATCCTGTGCTTCGTACACGGCGTCCACCCACTTGGACGCAAGCCCCAAAGAGTCGGCGCATTCCATGCCCCTCGCGGCTGGCAGCGCAAAGCGATGCATCGGCAGCGGAAAGGGTACGTAGATGATCTTTAGATCTGAAGAGTGCCTTTGAGCTAGCGCGTGGAGCGTCGGGTGAAATCCGCGACACGCCGGACACTCGAGATCACCAAACTCAGCAAGCACCACGGGTGCAGACGGCGGTCCGTACAAGTGAATTCCCACGTGCTCCGCGTCCCTCCACGCGTCGACAAACTTAGCGGCCTGCTCGCCGCCGTCACTCGGCCTTGCCCCCGCCGCTGGCGACACGAAGAGTCGCCAAACGACGGAGACAGCAACCACGACTGAGGACGCCGCGAGTAACCAGCTTGCGAGCTTGTCAGATTTGCTTTCAGTCATTCGCAGCGTCCCCAGCAGGTCTTTGGGACATTGCCTTTACCTACTGCGCGGCTGCGCAGTAGAGTGTGAAACGATAGTGCAGGCCGCTGGCGCCGGTGCACGTCTGAAGCGTGCACTGCGTTCCCTGGCCGCAATGGTGCAGGGCTATCGAGTAGTCGCAATCGCTCGTACACCAGTAGCTGCCGCCGGACTCATCAGCCCTGATCGCGCTGGGCTGAACGAGTGCCACACTTGCGAGAGTCAGTACGGATGCTAGGCGACGCTTGCTTTTCGATTGCATTCGAACTCCGAGCAAATGGTGATGAGTCTGGGAGAACGAGGAGTACCGGCAGATAGGGGAGCTGAAGCCCTGAACTCCTGCGTGCCCTCACGCGCCTCTGCGCGCAGGTCGATCAGGTCGCGTACCCGCAGTCGTACGTGTAGTTCTTGTGGATGCCGAGAACCGTAATGCACGGCTTGATCGTGCATGTGGCACCTGGATGATTCTGGCATCGCGACTGGAGGTACTCACAGCTGTCGTAGCACCAGCTATCGCCCGAATCATCGGCGCGGGCAACGGGCGCGCCCGTCAACAGCCCGACGCCAGCGAACAGCATGAGTACGCCTATCGACCGGCGTTTGGTGCGTTTGTCCATTGTACGCCTCAAATAGGATAGTGGTGGCTCCTGCGCCGTCGTTCTGCAGTTTCGCAGAACGATTGCAGGAGTGATTCCCTGCGTCGGGAAGGCCATGCCCTCCTTCCGCTCCAGGCAAGCGCGTCGTGCAATCCGCCCCAAGGTGGCACTCCTGAGGATGCGGGGGGTGTGTGAGGCCTACGATCTGCACTCCGCACCGCCGACGCGGATTATGCCTGCCCGTACGCAATGCGTTAAAGGCTTGGCGCAATCGTTCAGACATGCTGCGACCGCCCTGCGGCACTCGCAAAGTACGACGGGTCTCGTGGTATGCCACTTCGCATTCGTGCACCGATGCACAAGAGTGATACGCCACCAAACGTAGTGGCGTCGCGATACCTATCGCGCGCGGCTCGCGCGTCCATACATCGCTGCCTCGAGCTGTTGCGCGAACCGGCGCCGTCCAAGCGGTGTCTTGACTTCCCCGATGCTGAATCCGCATAGCGTACGAAATGTGCGCTGGACATTTGAGGTCGCGGAAAAGCCCAACGCATGCGTCGCCGCCTCGACCGTCTGTTGATGCACGGTCAACCGATCCACCACGGCAGTCATTCGAAGCCACAGCGAGAGTCGCCCAAATGTCAGCGGGCCGACCGACTTGAACCAGCGCCCCAACGTCGACGGGTTTACACCGAGGCGAGTGGCGAATTGCGCTTCAGTCGCGCGTAAGTCGTAGCCAATCAGGACGTCCGCAACATCCCGGTGCAACTCGTGCACGGCAGGGTTTCGCGTGCCAGAATGCTTTGGATTCTGAAACGACCGCGCCAATCCTGCCAGAAGCGCGAGGCGATCCTTCGGGCGACTGATGACTAGTCGCGGTGCGCCGCCGTGAGCGGTTGTCGAGATCCACTCGCCATGAGCGTAAAGCGCAAATGATGCAGCCGCAGGTAGTGGCGAACCACTGGAGGTACTCACGTCAAATGGCGCTGCGCTGTCCCCGCAGCGCTCAGCATATATGTAGGCAGGCGCTTCCGCCGCGTGGTCATGTGAGGTCAGAAGTCTCACGTGAGCCCATCCGTGCAGCAGTCTCGCAAGCTCACGGGCAATGACTCCGTTCGCGTTTTCGAGCACGACGGCGTTGTGCAAGGCAATACTCATGAGAAGCCCTCGGTGCGCTCTCAACTAATCTCGCAATGGCGGCGCAGAAATACACGATACGGACTACATACTCACACGGTACATCTGGCGCGGAGCAGGTCTGTTGTTCAGAGAGCGTCAGCCGCACCTCGGTGATGCGCCAGCGCTCGTGCGAGTTGCGAGCACGTACCGCAGCATCGAGTGAAGAGCAGACTCGACAGCGGTACGCGCCGGAGGTTCCTGGCTGCAAGCCGGAAATTGCGTCTCACCTCTAGGACAGAATTTCGCTGATGAGTCAGCGGCTGGTGAGTGGACATCGGAAGGGGCGCGTGGTGAAGAGTTCATGCGAAAATGGCGCATCCATTCTCAGAACTGCAGCATCGTAAACATGTAGAGTTGTGATTGATTCCGCTGTTCGCTTCGTCATGACGCTTTTCATATTCGGCCCTTCAATGAGGTGCCCGTCGTCATCTCGTGTACTGCCTCATCGAGAGCGGTCACGGCGGAGCGCGAGGGGTTGAACGTCGTGCACTGATCGCGTGTGCAGCGCCCAATGCCGCTCAAGCCGTTCCAGTAGTTGATCCGGTTGCCTGGTGGACGATGGGCGAAGGCTAGCGAGAAGAAAGTCAGTTCAGATATCACATTGATCGGTCCGAGGGGCGTGGTCCGCGAGAGATTCCTTCAGCCTCGCGTGGACCCAACCCCGCGTCGGACTCGTCGCAACCGGTTACCGCCTCCACCTTCGGAGGAGGCGGCTAACCGCGAGCTGACTTGGTAGTCCTTCGGAGGCTCGTTGCTCCGGCGGCACCGGGAGAGCGCGAGCCATCACGATGCGGGCAGGGTTTGAGCCAGCTATTGGAGTGGCTTCCGAGCCTCGGACATCCGGCGCCGAGAGTCCCTGCCATCGTCAAGAGGTCAGCACCTGGGCATGTCCCGATAACTACTCGGGAAGTCCAAGAATCGTGTACGAAATCTCACCCTTTCCCACCAAGCCGAGCGACCGCATGGCCGCTGGCGAGAGCGCCATTTTTATGGCGCTCCAATCCTCAGCGGAGCCGGACCGGTCAAGAACGTCCAACACTACGCTGGACGACATCGTCGTGACCCGAATTTTGGTGCGGCACGGAAGGTTGTATGCGGCCGCGTAGACATCGGTATCCCGTGAGCGAGAACCGTCGCACATGCGAGGCTGGTTTCCCGCCGCCTCGACGGCCATCCCCGTCTCTTCAAAGCCGACGAGAGACTGTCTACGGCCGTATGAATTGGCCGCGGCGCGGAACTGCGGGCTGCGAAGAAAGGCATCCATGTAGCGCTGCGCCGTATCTGAAATGCCGAACTCGCGAAGGATAATCTGAAGCGCCCCGGGTTTGATGGAGGCTCCCCGCTTTGAGAGATTGGGAGCATGGCACGAGACAAAGGGATTGGTCG
>JAIEMN010000012.1 GCA_019752115.1 Gemmatimonadaceae bacterium | reverse complement strand
CGGGTCACCTCCAGCCGCAAACACCCCAATCCTTCGGTTCCCGGCGAGTCGGAACGAGCCTGGAGTCAGCCCGTGCCTGGGCCGGCGGCCCCGCCGACGGGGCGAACCCCACCGAGGGCGCGGTGGACGTCGCCACGCGTGCCGCGCCCGCGTTGAGGCGCGCGGCAACCGCGGCCATCGGTTCCCGCGGCGGCGGCGCAATGGTGAGCTGCGACGCGTCGATCACCTTGAGGGCGTACGCCCACGATTCGAGCGCCCACCGTGCCATCTCCGGCTGCAGGAACCGCTCCGCACTCCAGTGCAGCTGAAAGGGCGCCACCGTCGCGTGCCAGCGCGGCGGTTCGAGCATCGTGCGCGGCAGCCGCTCCCGCCACCCGCGGCGAGCCGCCTCCAGCAGCAGTTCGGCATAGGGGCGCGCATCGCTGCCGGTGCGATCGAGCAGCCGATTGCGCAGCACGAAGTACGAGGGCTTGTACCACCCCTGCGGATCCTCGGCGATCAGCTCGCGCAACGCTTCGCGCACGCGCACCCGCGGATCGAAGGCCGACGTCAGCGCCGGCGCGGTCACAGGGCCCCCTCGGCGATACGCGTCGCCACCAGGTCGGCGCTCACCACACACGTCTGGCGCCGGCCCCAGCGAATGATCGCATCCGTGAGCGTTTCACTTTCCCCGGCGAACCCATTCGCCGTGAAGCGCCCGCGCAGCTGGAACTGCCACGTGATGTTGTCGGTGGTGCCGCGACTGGGCTCCGCCACGAACCAGCCGTCCTCGGCCAGCGATGCTTTCACCCGCCGCGTCGCAATCGTGAACTCCGCCGCGCCCGGCACATGGGTGATCACCTCTTCCGACACGCGACCAGCGCCGAGCGCGCGCGCTACGGCATCGCAATTCTCGGTGCCGTCCACTGAGCGCACACTCTGCACGACGCGATAGCGGCCGGCGACGCCGCGATCGCGCACGGACGTACCCGCACCGACCACGGGGCGGGCGCTGTCCGCACGCGCGGCCGGGAGCGGCACCAACGCGTAGCCGATCGCCGCCGGCACGCTCGCGGTGGAGTCGAGCCCATTGGTCGTCGCCGGCGCGCTCGGCAGCGGGGCGGCCGCTGCCGGCGCGGTCGGCGCGGTCGCCACTGGGGCCACCGGCACGGTGGTGCGATCCCGCCGCTGCAACGCGACGAACATCGCCGATGCCGAAATGACGACGAGGCCGGCGAATACCGCCGCGGCGCGCTTCTCGATCGGCTGCCACATCGGGCCGATGGGACCGCTCGCGCCGTGCTGCACGACCACGCGGCCGCGCGCGGCGAGCGTGGCCAGCGTGCTCGCTTTGGGGGTTGCGCCCACGCCGAACGACACCGGACCGCCGGCCCAACTCGGGACCTGCTTCAGCGCCGCCGGCACCGCGCTGGGCGGCACACCAAGCTTGGCCGCCGGTACGCGCGACGGCGTGGCGGCGCGCGGGGTCGGCGTGGCCGCGCGGGGCGCCGTCGCCGACGACGAGGGGCTCGCGGAGGCACTCGTCGGGCTCGGCGGGACGGCCACGACCGGCTCCACGCGCGGCGCCACGCCGAGCGCGAGTCCCCACACATCCACCGCCCAGCGGGTCACATCATGCTGCAGATACCGGGTCGCCACGAGTCGATGCACCTGAGCCGCGCGCACCGTCGTCCACTCGTCGTGGCGGAGCGTGCGCCCGACCTGCGGCGCGAGTGCGGGTCGCACCGAACGCCCCAACTCCAGCACCAGCTCGAGCAGAGGGCGGTGATCGCTCCCGCACGCGTCGAGCATCAGGTTGCGTTCCGCGGCCGACGGGCCCGCCTCATGATCCCGCACGCGCGGCCACACCGCGAGCACGGCGCCCTGCACGGCGGCGAAGGCATCGCCGCCCGTTGGCGGAATCAGAGGCAGGGCGTCGGTCGACATGGAATCGGCGCGTCAGGTCAGCGTGCCCAGGCGCAGCACGCGGGCCGGCAGTTCCTCGCCGATCCGCAGCGTGAGCCCGTTCACGACTTCCACCGACGCATTGCGCCGGATGGCGGGACCGTCCACGACGAACCACGGCGTATCGCTGGTGTTCACGAGCCACCACTTCCCCTGATGCTGCGCTACATAACCGCGGGGCGTGCGATCGGCGCGCTCATCGGGGAGGCACCCGATACGCAGGTGCCAGTCGTGCAGCGCGAGATGGTGCCACAGCACGAGCAGATCCTGCTCGTCGATCAGCCCCTGCGGCGTCTCCCGCATGACATGCGCCACGAGCACGGGCGCACCGAGCCGCTCGTCGTTGGCCGGAGACGCCAGCGGCAGCCCCGGCCCCACGATCGTCCACTTGCCGCTGGGGAGCGGATGCATGCGCTGCAACGTCTTGTACAGCGCGAGCTCCCACTCCGCGGCATCGGCGCGCTTGTTCGGATGGTGCAGGCCATCCACGAACGTGCGCGTGAAGCACTGCGCGAGTGCCGGCCCGAGCCGCGTATACGGCACGGTGATGGGCTTGAGCGGCGGATTCCGCTTGTCGGTGGGATGCTCGATGAAGAGCGCCTTGGCGCCCATCGACAGCTGCTCGTCTTCTTCGGCGCTGCGCGTGCTGTTGACCTTCTTGCCCTGCAGCGGGTGCCGCTGCAGCAGCAGCTCATACAGCAGTACCGCCAGCGCATGCTTGTCGGTGGCGATGCTCGGCTGCGCCTTGTTGGCGAGCACCTCGGGCGCGATGTACCCTGGCGTGCCGAGGACCGCCGGCGGCGCGACGCCGGGGACGACGAGCGAGTCGATATCGATGATGCAGGCGTCGCCGCCCTTGGGATCGACGAGCACGTTCTTGTTCGACAGGTCGGCGTGCGCGAGCCCGGCCATGTGCAGGCGGCGCACGGCGCGCGCGAGCTTCACGCCCACCTGCAAGCGCGTGAGCAGCGAGCCGACCTCGGCCTGCGGCACGAACTTCGACGCCTTGCCGCCGGTGAACCATCGCACCTCCTTCTCCTGCTTCTGCCCGAAGCGATCGGCAAAGAAGAAGTTCGGGCGATACGTCGGCGTCACCACCGCCAGCGGTGGCCACACGAGCTGCTGCCGGCGCGCGAACTCGAGCGGAATGGCCTGTTCCCCATTCGCCATGCCCACCGGCCAGCAGAAGTACGGCGCCCAGTACGCGCCGTTGTTGGCGAGCGTGGGATTGTAGTTCGTGAGGATGCGCGTGAGGCGATCGACACGCTCGCGGCGATCGCTCAGCGTGCCGTAGTAGAATCCCACGGCATACTGCCGATCACGCGTGAGGAACACGCGCTTCTCGGCGCCGGTGCCGATCGGTTCGTCATCGAGCTGCAGGACGCGCCCGTCGGTCAGGCGGCAGGAGACCGTCCCCATGTCAGGCGACCCGTTCGATCAGGCAGAGCGTGCGATCATCGTTCTCGCCGCGCTTTTCAAACGCGAGCCACTCCGCGAGCGCATGCACTGGATCCGGCGCCGCGGTCACACTGTCGGGCCACGACAGCGTGAGTCCGGCGGGCAGTACGGCCGCTGAATGGCTCCCGTGCTGCAGCACGTCGAAGAGCGATCCGGCATGACGCGTGAACGGATACCACGGATCTTCCACGCCGTCGGTGGCGAGCAATGCAGCGCTGATCTCGCGCGCATCGTACACCGCGACCGACTGCTGCAGCACGGCGAGCGCGCCCTCATCCGGAAGGAAGTGGGCGACCTCGCCCGAGAAGTCCCCGGTGGCGGCCGCATGCGGATGCACCAGCGTCCCGTCGTGACGCCGGAGCGCCATGGCCCCGTCGCCCACCTGCAGCACGCCGAGCTGGTGGGCGTGGACGGCGATGACCAGCAGCGTGCAGCGGAGCGCCTTGTGCGGCAGCCCCGCCTGCTCCGCAAAGCGACGCATGGCCTCGTTCACCTGCGCGGCGGCGGTGACGAGCGCGCCGGAGAGCGCCTCCGCCGGCGCCGAGCCGTGATGCAGCGCCTCGCGCAGCGCATGCGTGACGACATCCGTGGCGATGGCGCTCCCCAGGCGGCTCCACGGCGCCGAGCCGGCCCCGTCGGCGACCGCGGCGACAAACCCGCCGCTGAAGCGGAGCAGGGTGCCGGCATCTTCGCGATGTTCGCCCCGATGGGCATGCACGCGACCGCGGCGCGACGCGAGCACGAGCGACCACCCCTCGGTCCGCAGGGCGCTGCCGACCGCTTCGGCGAGGGGGGCGGTGCCATGTCGCTCGGCGGTGGCGTCGTGGCGTGCCCGGAGCCCGGGGGCGGCGGCCTCGAGCCACGCCGTCCACTCCTTGGGGCACCACGGTGCCTCGGGCGTGTTCAGCGCCCAGACGGCACGCGGCGGTGCCTCCGGAGCGGCAGAAGCCGCCGCGACCAACGCGGCGGCTTCGGGCACCGAGGCATCAGGCGACGGCGCGTCAGGCGTCGTCATACGGCAACACCAGGCCGGCCGTGATTACGGAACAATGGTGATCCCCGGCGGCGGCGGGGGCAGGGTGATGCTGCCGCCGTCCGCGACCGCGCCCACCTTGGCACTCGTCTGCTTCACGCTGGCCGAGACGAAGCGGAAGAACGCCTTGAAGGCGTCGGGGGACATGTCCTGCATCTGGATCACGATCTCGGTCACCTGCTTGAGCACCTCCGTATCGGCCTGGTCGCCGCAGGCCACCGCGATGATGTTCGCGGGGCGACGTTCACGGAGCTGCTGTGCATACACCGGCCAATCCACGTCGGTCGGCGCGCCGTCCGAGAGGATGAAGACGAGCGGGCGCCAGTCGCCCTTCACCTCGGCCGTCGTGCGGGTGATCTCGCGATCGAAGCACTCGAGGAGCAGGCGCAGGCCGTCGCCGAAGTTGGTCTGGCCGCTGGCGACGAGATCGGGGGGATTGAACATCGCCACTTCCGTGAGCGGCACGACCTGCTGCGCCGCACTCGAGAAGGTCAGGACGGACAGGTAGGCGCTTTCGATCGCCTGCGGATCGCCCAGCAGGTCGCGATGGAGCTGACGGATGCCGGACTTGACCGACTCGATGGGGGTGCCCTGCATCGAGCCGGACACGTCAGCGAGGATGTAGACAGGAAGGCGACGCGTGGACACGGCGGGTCTCGGTCGAAGGAGTGATTCGGGGGAGGCGACGTGCCGTTCGCGGGGGGAACCGCCGCGGCAGGGCACACGCAACGCACCCTCAATGCGCGGCGACCGGCCGAGGTTTCGCGATTGGTGCGCCGGGACGCAAAACCCCGCAGCGCCGAAGCGCCGCGGGGTGGGCCGCGCGGCGGGCCGGTGGCCCTATGCGCGGTTGCGAGCGGGGCGGCGTGAGGGCGCCGCCCCGGGAGGGGTCAGTGCTGCTGGGTGCCGCCCACGGCCGGGGCCGGCGAGGGACGTGCCGCGCTGCTCTTCTTCACCTCGGTGGCCGCCGGGGCCGGCGCCGGAGCGACGACCTTCGTGCTGTCCGCCTTGGTGCTGTCGGTCGCCACCACCGGGTTGAGCCCGGGGAAGGGGACGCCGTTCCAGTCCGGACGGCCCCAGAACGCGGGGTAGTCCTTGGCCATCTGCGCGCCGTAGAGCGGCTTGTAGCGGCCGTTGTGGCAGGTGATGCACTGGGCCTTCGGGGCATCGCCCATGGCGCCGAGGCGGACGGCCGGGAAGACCGACTGCAGCGGGGCCAGGTAGTTCGAGTTCACGTCGCGGAGCATCAGGATGCCGTGGTACGCGGTGACGCGGGCCGGCGGCGCCTGGGTCCAGCTGGAGAACTGCCGCGTGTTGTGGCAGTACGTGCAGTTCACGCCCAGCGACTTGGACTGCGAGATCATGAGCGCATGCGTCCACTCCGCCTGCTTGACCGAGCTGCGGTTCGCCGCGGTCGGCGTCACCTGCTGCGTGATGACGCGGGCGCCGTCACGATCCAGGTAATGGCGCAGGTAGTCGGTCTGGCTGGTGTAGAACCAGAGCCCGTTGGGGAGCGGCTTGCCCTGATGGCAGGTGTAGCAGGTCACGCCGGTGTTCTTCACGTGCGCCGAGTACTGCCCGTTGATCTGCCGCGTCATCTGCAGCATGCGGCGGGCGACCAGCTTCGTGTAGAGCGGCTTGCCGTTCGGGAGCGTGTCCGCGGCGAGGTTCGCGATGTTGTGGCAGTAGGCACAGTTGCCCGTGCCGGCGACCATCGTGGACATCGCGATCATCGTGCGGTTGAACTCGGCGACGGAGATGTCGTTGAGCACCTGCACGTTCTGCCACGGGAGCGGCCCCGGCGGCGACGCACCCGCCGGCGGCGGGGGCGTCGGGATCTTCACCTGCGCGAGCGCGTTCTTGACGTCGCGATGGGTGTAGTTCTGCTCCATCGCGGTACCGCGATAGCCGACCTGAACGACGTCGGTGTTGTGGTCGCCGATGCACGCGCTGAGCGAGAGCAGGGCGATCGGCGCACCGATCGCGAGCTGACGGAGCGATTTCATGGCTTCTTGACTCCCGGGGCCGGCGCCGCAGCGGGAGCAGCGGCCGCGGCCGGCGCGGCCTTGGTGCTGTCCGCCTTCTTCGTGGTGTCCGCCTTCGTCGAATCTGCCTTGAGCGAGTCGAGCGGGATCGCCGCCTTGGCGGTGTCCGGCATCGAGACCTGCGCGGGGAGGTAGCTCGGGAAGCTGTCCGGCGCCGTGCCCTGGTAGCGACCGCGCAGCAGCTCCTGCTGTTCGGGCGTCAGGGTGTTCTGCGCCGGGTACGGCGCCACGAGGCCATGCTTCACGCCCCAGAGGTACCAGTTGTCGACCACCGTGCCGGTCAGGAGGATGCCGATGCCACCCGTGAAGGTGGTGAGCACGGCAAACCACCAGGCCCAGCGGTGCACCGATTCCATCGTGGCGTTGAAGCCCATGCACCAGCGCCAGAAGAGCATCACGCGTTCGGCGGCGGTGCCGCGGTCGGTGATCTGCTCGATTTCGCGTTCACCGCCGAGGCGGGCCACCGCGAGAATCGTGGCGCCGTGCATCGCGAACAACACCGCCGAGCCGTAGAGGAACGCGATGGAGAGCGCGTGGAACGGGTTGTAGTACAGGTTGCCGTAGCGGATCGAGAACGCCGACGTCCAGTCGAGGTGCGGGAAGATGCCGAAGGGCACCATCTCGCTCCAGCTGCCCACGAGCAGCGGCTGGAAGAAGAACGTCGAGTACAGGAAGATCGCGCTGGCAAAGGCCCACGGCAGGTGCGTGCCCATCTTGAGGGCACGGGCGCGGCGATACGTGCGCACCCACCAGAGGATGATGCTGAGCGTCAGGAAGAAGCCGGCCATCAGGTACCAGCCACCCTGCGCGAGCGGCGGGATGTGGAGGCCGTACTGCGGTGGCGGCGGCTCGAGGGCCAGCCACGGGAGCTGGCGGATGAACTCCACCGGATCCCAGCCCACCGAGGCCCACATGTTCAGGCCGATGATCTCGAAGGCGATGAAGCCGAAGATCAGCGACAGCACGCCGGTCCAGCCGAGGTAGATGGGGCCGATCTGCGCGTCGCCGAACTTGCCCATCAGGTACGAGAACGTGCCCTTGCCGAAGCGTTCCTCACCATTCGCGATCGGAAGCCCCGGATCGGGAATCGTGCGGATCTGGACACGCGTGAACAGACTCTGGTATTCAAGCATGGTGGCTGGTCCTCACTTCCAGATGGGGAGGTTGAGCCACCAGTTCCACCACTCGGGCCAGCCCTTGGTCCAGAAGGGGCCGGAGATCACGATGCAGATGGCACTCCAGACGGCCGCGCCGACCGCGAGGAACAGGCCGAGCCGGTGAATGCCCATCGCGCCGATCGAGTAGCCGAGCAGGTCGCGGAAGAAGACGTTCTCCTGTTCACTCGTGCCGACTTCGGTGCCCTTGGGCGGGTTCGTGACCGAGAGGATCAGCGACCCGTGCAGCGCAAGAGCGAAGCAGTTCGTGAAGAAGAACGTCACGGCGATCATGTGCGCCGGATTGTAGTGGAAGTGGAGGTACTGGTACCCCACGTTCGACACCCAGTCCAGGTGCGAGAAGATGCCGTACGGAAAGCCATGGCCCCAGGCGCCGAGGAGCAGCGGGCGAATGACCACGAGCGTCGTGTAGGCGAGGACGGCACCGCCGTATGCCCACGGAATGTGCATACCCATGCCGAGCTTGCGGCTGATCTCCGCCTGGCGGAGGGCCCAGCTGCCGAAGGCGCCGAGGGCACACAACGTGATGATCTGCCACAACCCGCCTTCGCGGAGTGGCGCGAGGCCCAGCCCGTATTTGAGATCGGGCGGCGCAATCGAGATTTGCCACAGGTTCCACGTCGGTCCCATCGCGGCACCCCACACGCACAACAGCGTGCCGAGCGTGGCGAAGAAAATCGTCGTGACCCCAAAAAAGCCCACGTAGAACGGACCGAACCAGAAATCAAACAGATCTCCGCCGATCAGCGTGCCACCGCGGACACGGTACTTCTGTTCGAAGCTCAGCATCGCCATGGGCGATATCTCCGGACGCGCAGAGAAAGAACTGCGGGGGGGCGAGTGGTGTGGAGGAACTGCTCACGCATCGGCGTCGGCCGGGGCTGACGGGGGCCCGTGGAGGCGACCCCCGCCAGCCCGGCGACGACGCGCGGCGTGTTACCGGCCGGGCGGGAGCGGCGACATTTCGGCCGCCGCCGCCGGAGCCGACGCCCCGACGGGCGCCTGCGCAGCCGACAGCGTGCCGTTCTCGATCCACGAGTAGCGCTGTGAGCTGAGCAGGATGAAGTGGATGACCAGCGCGAGCACGGCCAGGAAGCCCACCAGGGCCACCATCACGCGACGCGGGTCGTACATCAACCAGATGCGGTGCATAGTTACGAAGCCTCGTAAGAAGGAGTGTGTGCCCTTCCACCGTGACGGCCGATGCCGTCACGCGACGTGGTTCAGGCTGACGGGAAGGTCAGCGAACCGCCGCCGGAGCTGCCGCCGGCGCGTTGTACTGCGCCTTCTTGTACTTCGGCCATCCGGTGATGCTGTACGCCCAAACGTGGATGACGAGCGCGGCGCCCACCAGGAAGGTGCCCAGCGCGCTCATGATGATGTTCGGGTCGTTTCCGATCCAAATGCGATGCATGTGGTTCTCCAGCTGAAGTAAGAGGTCAGTTGGTTAGAACCACGGACGCCACGACCACGCGAGGAAATGCGCCACCGCGGCCACGACGATATAGCCCATCGTGCCCGTCACCATGTAGCCATGGAACCGGCGCGCCTCCTCCTCGGTCATTCCGCCCTTTTCCGACATCTCTGCCTCCGGGGAATACAGGTGCTACCGCGCTCGACCCCGCGCGGCTGGGGTGCCGTCCAAGTGACGGACGGCGTCGTTCTGTGATTGCGGGTGTAAACTGGACCTTACGGTTCAATGCGTCAAGAATTATTTACGCAACGCAGCGAACTTGTCCCTTCGTTCCTAACTCGTGGTCCGAAACGGCCCTCGATGGACACGATTCGACCCATATCGCCGTGATTTCCTCGGTTTCGTCCCAAATCCCCTTGGACTGGCCGGACCAAGTCCACTCGGAATTCCTCGAACTCGACGGAATCCGATGGCATTTCCAGCGACAGGGACAGGGACCAACCCTCCTCCTCGTCCATGGAACCGGTGGCAGTACCCACTCCTGGGCCGCGATCACCGCGCCCGTGGCCCGCCACTTCCACTGTCTCGCCGTCGATCTGCCCGGCCACGGCTTCACGCACGTGACCGCCGACCGCGAGCGGATGCGACCGCCCTTCACGCTCCCCAGCATGGCCCAGGCGCTCGGCGCGCTGCTCCGCCACCTCGGGGTCACCCCCGCCGTCGCCGTGGGGCATAGCGCCGGCGCCGCAGTCCTGCTGCGGATGGCGCTGGACGGCGCGATCGCGCCCGAACGCCTGCTGGGCGTCTGTCCCGCCCTGGTGGCGCCCCCGGCGTGGTATGTCACGCTGATCGCGCCCCTGCTCGGCGCCTTCGTGGAGCAGCCCTTTGTGGCGGCCAGCGCGGCCCAGCTCGCCGTCGCCACGCGGCTCGTCCAGCGCGTGCTGGCCTCGACCGGCTCCCCGCTCACCGCGGCGCAACTCGACCGCTATCGGCAGCTCTGCGCCAAGCCGGAGCATGTGCACGCCGCGCTCGCCATGATGGCGCGCTGGGATCTGCCCGCCCTGCAGCGCGACTGGCACGCGCTGCGCACGCCGCTGCACCTCATCGCGGCGCAGGGCGACCAATGGATCCCGCGCCCCGCGCTCGAACGCGCGGTGCAGGGTATTCCGGGGCTGACGTGGCAGGTGGAGGAGGGAGGGCACCTGTTGCCGGAAGAACGACCCGACGTGGTGGTCCGCGCCATCGGCGGCGCGGACCAGACCTGAAGGGAGGGGAGGAGCGCTACAGCCTGTCGGTCAGGACACGCCCACGAGGCCGCGCCGCGAGGCCAGCACGTGATCGCGTGTCACCACCGTATCACCGAGGTCCCGCGCATCCTTCTCCGCCGCATCGCGCAGCCGCTTGGCCGCGGAGATGCGAATCAGGATGGGGAACGACTCGCACAGCTCGTCGAACACCTGCTTGGCCTCGTCGTCCCACGGCAGCTCCTGATGGAGCCGGGCGGGCGTGGCGTCGATTTTGTCGAGATCCGTGCCCAATGGCAAGATGTGGAAGAGCGCGTCGAAGAGCTGATTGCACACCTCCTGGACGAGATAGGTGGCCCCGGAGTAGCCCATGAAGGGCGTCCCCGTGTGCCGCCGCACGATGGCCCCGGGGAAGGACGCCGGGATATACATCGCCCGCGCGCCCATCTCCGCCAGGTACATGCGCTCGTTGTAGCTGCCGAACATGATCAGCGGCGGCTTGCTGCGGATCGAGTCCCGCACCGCCTGATTGTCGGGCTTCACGCCGGGGCGCCGCGCGAAGGAGAACGAGCAGGGCATCCCCAGCTCCGTCTCCAGGAAGTGGCGCACGCCGCGCGCATACGTCTCGTTCGCCACGATGGCGAAGCTCGCCGTGCCGAAGAAGTCCTGCGTCACCGACCGCCACAGATCCCACAGCGGCTTGATCGTCGTGTGCTTCTCGCGCTCGATGAACGGCTCCGGATCGAGCCCGAGCAACTCGCCCAGCGTGCGCAGGAACTTGGTCGTGCTGTGGAGCCCGATCGGCGCCTGCAGGAACGGCACCTCGAGGTCTTCGCACAGCATGCGGCCGAACTCGCGATACATGCAGATGTTCACATCGGCGTCCACGAGCCGCGGAATGTCCTGCATGTGGCTGCCGAGCGGGAACACCATGTTGATCTCGGCGCCGATCCCTTCCACCAGGCGGCGAATCTCGGCGAGATCGCTCCAGGTGTTGAAGTAGCCGTAGATCGGACCGATGATGTTCACGCGCGGCTTGTCGCCGGGCTTGCGCTCCGTCTTCTTGGGGCGCACGCCCTTCTTGAGGCCGTACTCCGTCCAGAGCCAGTACATGGCGCGGTTCGCCGCCTGCCACTGGTCTTCGTCGATCGTGCGCGGCAGGAAGCGCTGAATGTTCGTGCCTTCGGGCGTGACACCGCCGCCGATCATTTCGGCGATCGAGCCCGTCACCACGACCGCCGGCAGTTCCGGATCGAGCGTCGCGTGCGCGCGCTTCATCGCGCCTTCGGTGCCGTGCTGGCCCAGTTCTTCTTCGCCCAGCCCGGTCACCACGATCGGCAACTCGTGCGGCGGCAGGGCATCGGTGTAATGCAGCACCGAGGTCACCGGCAGGTTTTCACACCCAACCGGGCCGTCGATGACGACCTGCATGCCCTTGATGGCGGTGAAGACGTAGACCGCGCCCCAGTACCCGCCGGCGCGATCGAGATCGAGAATCAACGACATCAGACCATCTCCTCGGCCTTCCGCGCGCGCGCCAGCTTGGCGATGTGCCGCTTGTAGTGCTCGCGGAACTCGGGCTTGTCCTGCGGCACGTTCTCCCACACGCCGGCCTTGTAGCCGCTGCCGACGTCGCCGAAGAACGCCTTCATCTCATCGAAGCGGAGCTTGTTGCCGATGGCGGCATTCACGACCTGCGCGAGCGATCCCGCGCCGGCCGGGCCCATGAGCGGACGCGCCGAGATGAGGTTCGTGAAGTAGAGCGACGGCGTGGTGAGTTCCTTGGCCTTCTGCACGACGGGCGTGGTGCCGATGGCGAGATCGGGCTTGAACTCCATCATCGCCGCGATGTCCTGCTCGAGCGAGGCCCGATACTGGATGTGCACACCCTTGGCCTCGAGCCACTCACGATCGGGATCGCTGTACGGTGTACGCGGGCACGCCGTACCCACATAGCGCACATCGGCGCCGCTCTCCACGAGCAGGCGGGCGACCAACAGCTCCGAGCCTTCGTAGCCCGAGAGCGTGATGCGCCCCTTGATCGGCATCGCCGACAGCGCGCCCTTGATGGCCGGGAGCATGCGATTCTTCGCGGCGTCGATCTTGTCCTGCGCCACCCCGGCGGCCGCGCCGACGGACTGCAGCCACGCTTCGGTGCCGTCGTAGCCAACCGGCGCCGAGCCCACGATGGGGCGGCCGGCGGCTTCGAACTCACGATAGCAGGCGACGTAGAACGGATGGATGGCGGCGGCCACCGTGCAGTCGAGCGCCGCATACAGCTCGCGCCATTCGCGCGTGGGCACCACCGGGCCGGCGGCCAGCCCCATCGGCTCGAGCATCATGCCGATGCCGACCGGATCGGCGGGGAACATCTCGCCGATGAGCGTCACCGTGGGCTTCTCGCTGCGGCCGGCACGCGGGGCCTGCACGGGGCCCTGTTCGGCCTCCAGGCGCGCGTACTTGAGCATCGCGCCCGCCAGCACGTCCTTCGCTTCGGCGTGCGTCGGCACACCAAAGCCCGGCACATCGATGCCGATGATGCGGACGCCGTTGATCTCCTTGGGGAGAATCTGCAGCGGCACCCCACTCGCCGTGGGCACGCAGAGGTTCGTGATCACGATCGCGTCGTACTGCGCCGGATCGGCCATCTTGAACACCGCATCGCGGATGTCTTCGAAGAGCTGGCCGGTGACGAGCGTTTCGGAGTTGAACGGCACGTACCCCACGGTGCGGCGCGCGCCGTAGAAATGGCTCGTGAAGGTGAGCCCGTACACGCAGCAGGCCGATCCGCTCAGGATCGTGGCCGTGCGGCGCATGCGGAGCCCGACGCGGAGCGAGCCGAACGCCGGGCACATGCTCTGCGGCTGATCGTGCGGGCCTTTCGGATAATCGGCGGCGTACTGATCGAGCACCGCGCTCTTTCCGGCCGCGCGGGCGGCGGCCATCATCTCGTCCTTGCCGGCATGACAGCCGAGGCCGTCCTGCTGGGTCGCCGCCATGTTCACGCCGTCCACTACCGGCAGCGCCTTGCCGCTCGGCGCCCCCGGCGCGCATCCCATGCCGCCCGGCTGATCGCCGTCGTTCAGCATGGGCGTGTTGCCGGCGTTGTCGTACACGACTTCCTGTTCAGCCATCGGGCAATCCTCAGACGGTGTCGTAAACGACTTCGAGCGACGGCTTCACGATGTCGTGCTTGCCCACCATGTCGAACAGCGTCGCCGGTTCCATCACGAAGTCGCGGCCAGTCGATTCGGCCGAGAAGAGGCCGAGCAGCTGATCCTGCGTCTGCGGCTTGGGGCGCACCGGCGGGGCATCGGCGACATTCTGCGCCAGCTCGGCGAAGAGCGCGCCCCACTCGCCATCGGGCTTGCCGATGATTTCGTAGCTCGCCGACTTGCGGCGGATGTCTTCGTGGGCGGGAATCGCCGCCAGCACCGGAATGCCGGCGTTCGCCGCGAAGCGCTGCGCTTCGCCGGTGCCGTCATCCTTGTTGATCACCATGCCGGCCACACCCACGTTGCCACCGAGCTTGCGGAAGTACTCCACCGCGCTGCAGACGTTGTTGGCCACGTAGAGGCTCTGCAGGTCGTTCGAGCCGACCACGATGACCTTCTGGCACATGTCGCGCGCGATCGGCAGACCGAAGCCGCCGCACACCACGTCGCCGAGGAAGTCGAGCAGCACGTAGTCGAAGCCCCAGTCGTGGAACCCGAGCTTCTCGAGCGTTTCGAAGCCGTGAATGATGCCGCGCCCGCCGCAGCCACGACCGACTTCGGGGCCGCCGAGTTCCATGGCGTAGACGCCATCGCGCTTGAAGCACACATCGCTGATCGTCACCGCTTCACCGGCGAGCTTCTTCTTGCTGCTCGTCTCGATGATGGTGGGGCAGGCCTTGCCGCCAAAGAGAAGCGACGTGGTATCGGACTTGGGATCGCAGCCGATGAGCAGCACCTTCTTCCCCTGCTGCGCCATCATGTACGAGAGGTTGGCGAGCGTGAAGCTCTTGCCGATGCCGCCCTTGCCGTAGATCGCGATGATCTGCGTTTCCTTGGTGACCGGGCCGGTATGGACGGCGTCCGTGTCGGCCGCGGCTTCCTCACGAATGTTCTTGTGCAGCTGATGCAGGCCGTTGTCGCTCATGCCACAGATCTCCAGTCGAGGATCATCTTGACGCAGGTGGGATCGCCGAACGCCGTCGCGTAGGCATCGGCGGCACGCGCCGCAGGTTCGCGGTGCGTGATGAGGCCATCGAGGTCGAGCCGCCCGTCGTTTGCGAACGTGGTGATGGCGTCCAGATCGCGGGGGTGCCACTGGGCGGCAATACGGATCCGCGCCTCGCGCAGGAAGGCGGGCGGGAAGGTGAAGGCCACGGGCTCGCTGTAGAAGCCGCCGAGGACGATCTCGCCGCCCGGCATCAGCTTGTTCACCAGCGAATCCATGATGCCGTCGGCGCCGCTCACGTCGCAGATCGTCTTGTAGCCGCGGGCGGTGTCGTCGTTGGGATGGATCACGGTGTAGCCACGCGCGCCGTCCATGCGGATGGGATTCACTTCCCACACCGTGGGCGCCGGCGCGCCATAGAGCACCACGAGCCGGGCGATGAGCCGCCCGAGCGCGCCGTGCCCCACGATGAGCTGCGGCAGCTTGTCCAGGTTGTTCGCCGGATCGGGCTCGAGGCAGTGATGCGCGGTGGCGGCCAGCGCAAAGAGGGCGCCCTTCTCCCCGACGTGGTCGGCCAGGAGGACGGTCTTGTTGCCGGGGACGACGACGCGCGACGCCTGCCCGCCGAAGAGCCCGCGGGCTTCATTGAAGCCCTTGGAGCCGGCGACATAGACGAGCTGACCCGCCTGACGCCCGGATTCGGCGCCGGCGTCGATGATTTCGCCCACGCCTTCGTAGCCCGGCACCAGCGGATACGCGAGGCCGGGGAAGGGGGGCATGCGACCGGTGAAGAGCAGCTTCTCCGTACCCGTGGAGATGCCGGACCAGCGCATGGCGACGACGACGTCCTGCGGGGTGGGCTCGACGAGCGAGAGTTCGCGGACGGAGAGCCGCTGGGGCTCTTCGAAAACGACAGCCTGAGTGTTCACGGGCTTTAGGGTGGAGCGGTCAGTCCTAACTGTCAAGAATAGCTGACTAGATCGCTCGGATATTTTTGTTGACGACTGCTGGTTCGAACCGCGAGTCCGACCGGGCGGTTCCCGGTCAGACTTCGGCGACGATCAAACCGGTCTGGATCGGGAAGCGGGTCGGGAGCTCACGGCTCTTCCGGAACCCGGCGGTCTGCAGCATCTGGTGCAGCTCGGAGGCGCGTCGGGCGCGCCCCTTGCCCATGGCCATGAGGTAGAACGAGAAGTAGGCGTCGCCCACCGTCTCGGCCCCCTTGGCGCCGGCCAGCGCCTCGGCGATCAGCAGCACCCCGCCCTTCGGCAGGGCGGCGCGGACGCGCTGGAGGAGCCGCAGCACCGACTGGTCGTCGTGGTCGAGGAGCACCCGCACCAGCGAGCAGACATCGGCGCCGGTCGGCAGCGGATCGGCGTGGAAGTTGCCCCCGTGGCAGATCGAGCGGGCCCCCATCCCCACCTCTTCGAGACGCGACCGCGCGCGCGCGGCCACGGCCGGCAGGTCGAAGAGCTGCAGCTGGAGCGACGGATGCCGCTGCCCCACGAGCGAGAGGAACATCCCCTCGCCCCCGCCCACATCGAGCAGGCAATCGTGCTTCGAGAGGTCGTAGGCGTCGAGCACGTCATGGGCGACCGGCGGCAGCGTCGCGGCCATGATCTCGGAGTAGGCCGCCACGCGGACCTCGTCGATCGCCTGCGGCTTGGGCGCATCGGCGTACGACCAGTAGCGCGACAGCTCGGTGCGGAAGTCGGCCCCCTGCCGGAGCAGGGAGACCGGGTCGGCCAGGTCGTGATACGCCATGCGATGATGGCGGATCAGAGCCAGCACCCCGGTGTTGCCGACCAGGGGCGCACCATAGGGGCCCAGCGCGTAGCGGCCGTACTTGCGCTTCATGAGGAGGCGCAGCGAGACCGCCGCGTTCAGCAGCCGTTCGGTACTCGCACGCGACAGCCCGGTCTGGTGGGCGATCTCGTCGACTGAGCGGGCGCCCCCGGCCAAGTACTCGAAGAGTTCGAGCTCGACGCAGGCGAGCAGCGTCTGCGTGTACACGAACCCCGAGACGATGTCGAACAGCTTCCGCGACCGAAAGCGCGTGATGGGCGCGGTGAGCGGAAAACGCGCACTCCACCGCTGGAACGCATCGGTGGCCACCAGGGCGTTCCACCGGTCGCGGAGACGCTCGTACCACGGCGCCTCGGGCAGGGGCTCGAGCGCCGCGGCGGCGGGGCGAATCGCGTCGGCGCGCTTCGCCGGGGCGCCATTCGCATCGGCGCCCGGAATACTGGGCGCCGAGAGCGCCTGCTCAGGGGGGGTCACTTGACGAGGATACGGGTTGGAAACCGCAGTGTCAAGAAAAGTGTACACTGGGGAGGGAGAGTGGTGTCAGCATCTTGCGACACCCCTCCTCTAATCCTAGCCTTGCTCAGCGAGTTCCTCGCGCCTCCCCGCCTGTTTTGGCGGGCGCTTGTTCGCGCCCGTCGTTTCTGATATCTGCATGCGACCGGTTTATCCCTTCAGTGCGATCGTCGGCCAGGACGAGATGAAGCTGGCCCTGCTGTTGGTGGCGATTGACCCCATGATTGGCGGGGTCATGGTCTTTGGCGATCGCGGCACCGGCAAGAGTACGGCAGTCCGCGCGCTCGCGGGCCTGCTCCCTCCAATGAAGGTGGTGCAGGGGTGCAAGTACGGCTGCGACCCCAATGCCGGGGGCGCGCTCTGCGATGAGTGCGTGAAGCGCCACGCCGATGGGCATCATCCTCGCGCCGTGTTCGCACCGGTGCCGGTGGTGGACCTGCCCCTCGGTGCCACCGAAGATCGCGTGGTGGGCGCGCTCGATCTGGAGCGAGCGCTGACCACCGGCGAAAAGGCGTTCGAGCCGGGGCTCCTCGCCCGCGCCCATCGCGGCTTCCTCTACGTTGACGAAGTGAACCTGCTCGAGGATCACCTCGTGGACCTGCTGCTCGATGCGGCCGCCACCGGCGAGAACGTCGTGGAGCGCGAAGGGGTGAGTGTGCGGCACCCCTCGCGCTTTGTGCTCGTGGGGAGCGGCAATCCGGAAGAAGGCGAACTGCGGCCGCAGCTGCTCGATCGCTTTGGCCTGGCCGTGGATGTGAAGACCCCCACGGTGATCGCCACGCGCATCGATGTCATCAAGCGCCGCGATGCGTTCGATCGCGATCCGGAGGCGTTCCTCGCCCATTGGCACAAGGCCGATGCCAAGGTGCGCAAGCAGATCGAGAAGGGGCGGGCGCGCCTCGATGGGCTCACCGTTTCCGACGAGGTGCTCGAGCGCGCCGCCGCGCTCTGCAGCGCGCTCGGCACCGACGGGCTGCGCGGCGAGCTGACCTTGCTGCGCACGTCGCGCGCGTTGGCCGCGTTCGATGGCGCCGACACGGTGACGCTCGAGCATCTGCGGCGCATTGCGGCGATGGCGCTGCGGCATCGGTTGCGTCGCAATGTGCTCGATGATGCCGGCTCGACCACGCGTGTCGAACGCGCGGTCGCGGAGCTTTGGGGCGATGTCGGCACTGCTGCCTGACGCAGCCGCGCGCGCCCGTGAGCTGCCGAACACCAGCGGCGCGTTGACGGCGCTGCTGCTGGCGGTGGATGCCGGCGGGCTGGGGGGCGCGGTGCTCGATCATCCGTTGCACGAACAGGCGCGGACCTACGCGCTGCTGGTGCAGGGATGGTTGCCGGCGGGCGCGCCCATGCGCCGCGTGCCGGCGAGCGTGACGGCCGATCGCCTGTATGGTGGCGTGGACCTCGCGGCCACGCTGGCCACGGGGAAGCTCGTGGCGGAACGCGGCGTGTTGGCGGGCGCCGACCGCGGGGTGCTCGTCGTGCCGATGGCGGAACGCCTCGGCGTGTCGGCGCGCACGGCGATCTGCGAAGCACTCGATCACGCCGAGATTCAGGTCGCGCGGGATGGCATCGGCGATCGGCACGCCGCGCAGGTGTGTGCGCTGCTGCTCGATGAGTCGGTCGATGACGAAGTGCTGCATCCGGCGCTCCGCGATCGCCTCGCCTTCAGCGTGCGCCTCGAGGGGCCGGTGGCGGAGGACGTCGAGGCGATCGCCGAGATGGAACTGCGCACCGCCTACGAGCCGATCGTGCAGCAGGCGCGGGAACGTCTCGCGCAGGTCGCCGTGAGTGAGGAGTGGGTCACCGCGCTCTGTCAGACGGCCGATGCGTTCGGCGTGGACTCGGTGCGCGCGGTGCTCTTTGCGCTGCGGACGGCGCGCGCGCTGGCGGCGCTGCGCGGGAACAGCGAGGTCACCGAAGCGGACGCGGAGAAGGCCGCCGCGCTGGTGCTCGCGCCGCGCGCCACGCGTCTGCCGCCGCCACCGCCCGAAGAGCCCGAGACCAACGAAGACGAGCAGCAGCCGCAGGAGCAGCCCGAGGAACCTGACGCGCCGCCGCCGCAGATGGAGCAGCCACCGGAACCGGATCAGCCGGAACAGCCGCCGGAATCCGATGACGACAACGCCCAGCAGCAGGACAGCGGCGAGTTGCTGCGTGAGGCGGTGCAGGCGGCGCTCCCACCGGGCATGCTCGAGCAGCTCATGCAGCGGAGCACCGCGGGGACGCTGGCGGGGCGCGTCGGACAGGAGACGCCGAACCTGCTGCGCGGGCGCCCGCGGGGCGCGCGCAGCGGCCTGCCCCGTGGCGGCGCGCGTCTGCATCTGCTCGAAACGCTGCGCGCGGCGGCGCCGTGGCAGAAGGTGCGACCGGCGCCCCCGTCGGTTGCCGGTGTGGCGCGTCCGCGCGTCGCCGTGCGTCGCGAAGACTTCCGCATCCGGCGCTTCATCGAGAAGACCGGTACGACCGTGCTCTTCGTGGTCGATGCGTCGGGATCGTCGGCGCTCTACCGCCTGGCCGAGGCGAAGGGCGCGGTGGAGTTGCTTCTCGCCGAGACGTATGCCCGCCGTGACCGCGTGAGCCTGATTGCGTTTCGCGGGCAGGGGACCGAGGTGCTGCTGCCGCCCACGCGTGCGCTGGCCCGCGCCAAGAAGGTGTTGGCGGCGCTCCCGGGTGGCGGTGGAACGCCGCTGGCCCATGCCATCGACGCCGCCATTGAGCAGGCGCTGGGTGTCCGTCGCGGAGGCAGCTCGCCGCTGGTGGTGATGATGACCGACGGCCGTGCCAACATCGCGCGTGATGGGCAGCCTGGGCGCAAGCAGGCGGAGGTCGATGCCCTCTCGGCCGGTGCGCGCTTTGCGGCGCTGCACATTCCCGCCCTGTTCGTGGACACGAGCCCGCGTGGCGAAGTGGTCGCGCGCCGCATCGCCGAAGCCATGAAGGCGCGGTATGTGCTGCTCCCCAGTGCCGATGCGAAGGCGCTCAACGGTCTGGTGCGTACCGCCATCTCCATGGCGGAGGGCGGCGCATGACCACCGTGGCGACGGGTGTGGTATCGGCGGCGACGGCGCGCATGACGCGCTTCATGTCGCTCGTCCGTGTGCGCCATCCGAGTACGCTGGTCTCCACCGACATCGCGACGCGCGAAACGACGCTGCGCGTGGCGCTGCGGTCGTTCTTTGTGGTCGTGCTGTTCTGGTGGAGCGCCACCGGTATCGTGTTCGCGCTCGAGCGCACGGCGGCGACGCGCATGATGGGGCTGCTGGTCGCGTCGCTGATGGCGGCGTGGGGCGCGTCGCTGGTCTATCTCGAGCGCGATCGGGACACCCCGAGCGCGGCGCGGCGCAGCTTCCTGGGCGGCGCGTTTCTCTGGACGTGGATCCAGGTCTGCTTCTATGGCGGCTGGCTGATCGGGCCGCCGGAACTGCGTCGCCCGATTCCGGCCGAGCCGCTGACCTTCTCACTCGCCGTGCGCGCGGTGCATTCGATGCTCTGGTACGAGCTCGGGATGCTCGGCGTGCTCGTCCTGGCGTGGGCGCTCACGCGCCGCAGCGTGAACAAGGTGGGGTGGCATGCGGCGCTGCTCTTCTGGTGCGTGCACCAGACGGCCAGTGTGGCCATCTACCTTGGCGTGGAGAATCCGGGGCGTGGCTTCTTCCCGGAGCCGCTGGCCTATCTGGAGAGCTACTTCGGGCCGCAGCGGAACAGTCTGTTCCTGCCCATCGCGATGGCCGTTGTGCTGGCCTACACGTTGTTCACGGCCATCTACGCCATTCGCGAGCAGCAGCCGGCGCGTCGTCAGTCGCGTATGCTGCTCGTGGTCATCGGCGCCCTCAGCGTGCTGGAACTGGCGGTGCTGGGGACGCCGATGAACCTGCCGATCTGGGACTCGCTCTGGGAAGCGTTCCTCGCCGTACGCGGCTACTGACGCGCGACTAGAACACCGAGAGCGTTTCGTCGTCGTCCTGATCGGCGAACGGGATGACATCCTCCGCCCGCTGGCGCGGTGCGGCTGCGGTTTTGGCGAGGGTATTCGTCAGGCGTTTGAGCGTGCTCGCCGACGTGGGCTTGACGCCCGCGGAGGCGGTCGTGTTGAGCGCCCGGCGGGTTGATCGTGCGCCGCGCGGTGCCGGCGATGCCGAGCCGACGTGCTCGCCGACCGAGAATCGACTGACGCCCCCCGAAAGCTCCTCGGCGCTGCCGCGGAGCTCCTGGCTGGCGGCATTGGTCTCTTCTGCACCGGCGGCAACCGCCTGCGTGGCCTGATTGATCTGCTCGAGCGCCGTGGAGATCTGCCCAACGCCCTGTTCCTGCTGCACCGTGGCGGCCGCCACTTCGCCCATCACGCTGGTGACCCGCTCCGCCTGCGCCGCGATGTGCGCCAGCTTGTCGAGCACCGCTTCGTTGAGCGTGACGCCCGCCGCCACACTGCGCACCGATTCTTCGATGAGCCCGGCGGTGTTCTTGGCTGCTTCGGCGCTGCGGAGGGCGAGGGCGCGCACCTCTTCGGCGACCACCGCGAAGCCACGACCGGCGTCGCCAGCGCGGGCCGCTTCGACGGCGGCGTTGAGCGCCAGGAGATTCGTCTGGAAGGCGATCTCGTCAATCGTCTTGACGATCTTCGCCGTCGCGTCGGCGCCCGACTTCATGCGCCGCATCGCCTCGCTCAACGACTGCATCGACGACAGACCATCGGCCGCCGCCGCCTGCGCGTTGCCAGCCAGGGCGCGGGCTTCGTTGGCGTTCCCGGCGCTCTGCGCGGTCATGCTCGTGAGCTCCTGCAGGCTCGCGGCCACCTCTTCGAGCGCCGCCGCCTGTGTGGATGCCCCGTCGGCGAGCGTGCCGCTGCTCTGCTGGAGCGCTTCTGCGGTGGTCAGGATCTCATCGCTCGACTGCAGCACCCCGGTCATTGCCACGCGCAGTTGCGACATGGCATCGTTGAAGTGCGCCTTCACCTCGGCGTTGCGCTCGGTGTAGTTCCCCTGAATGCTGACCGACAGATCCCCGTCGGCCAGTCGGGAAAGCGCGGCGCTCACCTCATCGAGGAAGCGCATCGCCTCGCCCTTGAGCAGGGCTTCCACCCGGTCCTGCCGGGCGTTGGTCAGCGCGGTGATCACCACGGCGATGTCGAGGTTGAGCAGGCGATCGAAGGCCCGCTCGAAGCGCCGCTGTTCGGCCGGCGTGGCGCCCGCCGACTCCACGGCCTTGAACATGTGGTCGCGAATGACTTCGTACATCGCGACATACCAGTTCGAATCCAGATCGATGCGCTCGTGCACCTGACCGACATGCTGACGGTACTTGATGTAGCCGTCATCGAGCGTGCCGGCGAACATGCCGAGGACATACCGCGTGACCATGGGGCGTTGCCGGTCCACCGTGGTGTGCTTCTCGATGATCGCCTGCGTCTCGCGGGTGCGCGAAATGAACTGATAGAACTCATCGATCATCGGGTCGCAGACGCCCTTGCAGGCGCTCTCCCACGCGCGAATAACGCCCAGATCGGCGGCGGTGACGCGCAGGAAATCGATGCGCTTGCGAATGTCCGGATCGGTCACCGTGAGTTGGCCGACGGGATACTCACGTTCGGCTTGCGGCTTTCCCTTGAACAGGGCAAACATCGGCGGGACTCCTCACAACGCTGCGTGACGTTCGTCGTGAAATACCAGCGGTAGCGCCGGCGGCGGCGCGAAATAGTCGCTGGGACGAAACGTCTCACCGCCTAGTCTCGGCGACGGCGTTCCAGACTTAACCCTGCGAGAATATGAATTCGGCGCCGCGGATGAAAGGCGGCTCATCTCGCACGCCGGAGTGCGGAATCATTCGTAGCGCAGCGCTTCGATGGGATCGAGTCGCGCCGCCCGCCGGGCCGGCACCATGCCAAACACGACGCCAATCGTGACCGAGACCACGACGGCGACCACGGTGAACGCGAGCGGCACCGGGGCGTCCACCTTGAGCGCGAGCGCGGCGATGCGCCCCATGATCAGGCCGAGCACGATGCCGATCGCGCCGCCGATGCCGGTGAGCGTGGAGGCCTCGACGAGAAACTGAATCAGGATGTCCTGCCGCGTCGCCCCAAGCGCCTTGCGCACGCCGATCTCGCGGGTGCGGCTCGTGACCGAGACCGTCATGATGGCCATCACGCCGATCCCGCCAACCAGCAGCGACACGCCGCTCAACACGATCATCACCAGGAAGAAGACGCTGGTGATGCTGTTGAAGGTGTCGAGGATCTGATCCTGGGTGACGAGATCGAAGGTGTTGCGATCGGCCGGCCGGAGATGACGCTGCTCGCGGAGTGCCATGGTCACCGCGCCCTGCGCGGCGGCCACCGAGACACCGGCCCGTGGCTTCACCGGAATCCAGAGTGCGTTGTTCTTGTCGATCGGGTAGGCGTGCTCCATGAGCAGATAGGGCACCACGGCCCCCACCGATTGCCCCGGCGGCGCAAAGATGTTTTCCGGCGCTTCCCAGAGGCCGATCACCGTGAGCGGGCGACCGCCGATCTGCACCGTGCGCCCCATCAAGGGCTCCTGGCCGAAGAGCGACCGCGCGGTGCCGCTCTCCAGCACCACCACCGGCGCACCGACGGCCAGCTCCGCACGCGTGAACCAGCGACCGTCCACGAGCTCGCCGCCCTGGATGCGGGTGTAGCCGTCGTCGGCACCGAAGACCGCCATCTGTTGCGAGCGGATGCCGTCGGCCTCGATGCGCGCCAGCGTTTGCGCCCAGATGCTCGCGTACGCCACCTCCGGCAGTCGGGCGATCGCGTCGGCTTCCTCGCGGGTGAGGTCCGGGCGGATGCGAACATCCTTCGGCAGGTTGTCCGGATTGAGCGGGACCTGCGAGAACTTCTTCAGCACGTAAAAGGTCGTGGGGCCGGCCACCTCGATCGTCGTGACGATCTGATCGCGAATGCCTTGCACCATCGCGGCCATGGTCATCACGGTGGCGACGCCGATCACGACGCCAAGAATCGTGAGCGCCGACCGCAGCTTGCTCACGCGGAGCGCCTCGAGGGCAATGCCCACGTTCTCCGAGATGGCGGCGAGCGACGGGCGCGGCATGTCAGGTCTCCGCGCGCATGGCCGTGATCGGATCGAGTCGCGCCGCGCGGGCAGCGGGATACACGCCAAAAAGCACGCCGATACCGGCCCCGAGGATGAGCGCCACCGCGACGCTCCAGCCGGTGACACGGGCGGGCAGGGGCGAGAAGACCGAGACGAGCAGGGCCATCCCGCTGCCGCCGGCCACGCCGAGCAGCCCGCCGCACATGGCCAGCGCCACCGACTCGGCGAGAAATTGCCGGCGCACATCCGCCGACGTGGCGCCTACGGCCTTTCGCAGCCCGATCTCGTGCGTGCGCTCCGTGACGGCCATGAGCATGATGTTCATGATCACGATGCCGCCCACCAGCACGCCAATGGCCACCACCGCCGGCACCACGGCGAAGAGGACACGCGTCAGCTGCTTCCAGAACTTGACGATGGCGTCGGCAGTGTCGACGTCGAAGTTGTTGCGATCGGACGGACGCAGGCCGCGCGAGATCCGCATCGCTTCTTCGGCGCGCGCCATCGCGGGGCCGACCTCATCGGCCTCGCGCATCTTGATGGAGATCGTGGTGGCCTGCCGACGTCCGTAGATCGCCTCGAAGGCGGTGATCGGCATCAGCACGAACCCGTCGAACGATTGCCCCAGGACGCGTCCCTTGGGCTGCGTGACGCCCACGATCGTGAACCGCTGACCGGCCACCCGCACTTCCTTGTCGATCGCGTCGGCGCCGTCAAAGAGCTTGTCGGCGACATCCGTGCCGACCACGATGACGTTCCGCCGTTCGTGTACATCCACGTCGCTCAGGGGCCGACCGGCGCGGAAGCGATAGTCCTGCACGACCTGATAGTCGGCGGTGACGCCAAAGATCATCACACTGCCGAGCGTGCGGTCGCGGTACACCACATCGCTTTGCGGGGTGGGCCAGCCGGATTGCAGGCTGATGGCCAGGGCGTCGGGCAGGGCAGCCTGCACGGCGGCGGCATCGTCTTCGCTGATGCGCGGCCGGCGCTGCAGCACGCGGAACTGGTCGTCGGTGAAGAGGCCAAGGCTCACCGGCAGACGCCGCACCTGGAAGGTGTTCACGCCGATCATCGAGTCGGCGAAGTTCTCCTTCACGTACGCGTTCATCCCCTGGATGATCGCCACCACGGCCACCAGAAACCCGACCGACACCACGATCCCGAGCAGCGTGAACAGGGTGCGGAGCGGGTTCACGCGCAGCTGGCCGAGGGCCATGCGCAGGATGTCGATCGGACGCATACTGCAGGCTAATACGGGGACGCACCCCGCGGTGTCAGGAAAGGGCCGAAGGGCCCGTCCGGCGGGCCCACCGGGACACCCGCGCCGGCCTTATTCGTAGCGGAGCGCCTCGACCGGATCGAGGCGGGAGGCCTTCACCGCCGGCAGCATGCCGAACGCCACGCCCGTGATGGCGCTGGCCGCGAGGGCCGTGATCACGATGGACATGGGGAGGAAGGCCGGAATGCTGCTGTTGGCACGAATCCCCCAGGCGAGCAGGGCGCCGAGCCCCAACCCGAGGAGCGCCCCGATGCTGGTGAGCGTCGCCGCCTCCACCAGGAACTGCCAGCGGATCGTGGCCGCCGTGGCGCCGAGCGCCTTTCGGACGCCGATCTCACGCGTCCGCTCGGTGACCGAGATCATCATGATCGCCACGACGCCCACGCCACCCACCAGCAGCGCCACCGCCGACAGGGCGAGGCCGACGGCGAAGATCGCGCCAAAGAGCTGGTTGAAGGTATCGAGCAGGCGATCCTGCGAGACGAGATAGAAGGTCTGGCGATCACCGGGTTTGAGCCCGCGACTCGCGCGCATGGCGGCGGTGACCTCGTCCATCACTTCATCCTGCCGCGCCGACGCACTGGGGCGTACGGTGAGCAGCAGCCCGCTCTTGAAGGCCCCCAGCTGGCGCACAGCGGCCTGAATGGGCACGATGGCCCGCGGGGTATCGGGGCCCTTGCCCTGCAGTGACAGCAGGAAGCCGGCGCGCGGTGAGTAGATGCCGATCACCGTGAACTGCTGGCCGTTGAGCGTGATCGCCTTGCCCACGGCGTCGGACATGCCGAAGAGCTGCGTCTTGAGCGTGTCGTTGATCAGGACGACAGGCGACCCGGCGGCGTCTTCGTTGCGCGTGAAGTTGCGCCCCGGGGCAATGTCGGCACCGTTGACTTCGGGCCAGTCCACGCTGTAGGCGTCGTAGCCCACATTGTCGACGCGGCTGTTCTTGTAGGCGAAGTTGGCCTGCCCGCCGAGCGAGCCGATCACCGTACCGACGCCCGGGAGGCGGCGGATCATGGCCCACTCGTCAAAGCTGATGGGTGGATTGGAGCGATCGGGGCACTTCTCGTCGGTACCGTCGCAGCCACTGATGCCGTTGTCGCGCCGCTGCACGAAGAAGCTCGTCGCACCGATCTGATCGAGATCCTGCTGGAACGACGCGCGAATGCCGGACACGACCGAGCCCATCGCCACGACCACGAACACGCCGATCGCCACGCCGGCAATGGTGAGACCCGCGCGAACCTTGTTGGAGCGGATGGCCTCGAGTGCCATGCCCACGCCTTCGAAGACGAGAAAGAGGCGAGCGAACATGGGTTACTCCGAGCGCAGGGCGGCGATGGGGTCGAGCTTCGACGCGCGACTGGCGGGATAGAGCCCGGCGCCAATGCCGACGCCCGCCCCCGTGACGATGGCGGCGGCGATCGACCACGGCGCGACGGCCGCGGGCAACGGGGTGAACGCCGAGATCAGTTTGGCGAGCCCGATGCCCAGGGCGATGCCGATGGCCGCGCCCAGGGTGCTGAGCGTGGCCGCTTCCACAAGAAACTGCGACAGGATATCGGCGCGCTTCGCACCCAGCGCCTTCCGCACCCCGATCTCTCGCGTGCGTTCGGCCACCGCGACCAGCATGATGTTCATGATCACCATTGCGCCGACCACCAGACTTACCGCCGGCAGCGCGGTGCCGAAGACGACGAGGCGCCCCTTCAGCTGCTTGATGAAGCCGAAGGCGGCATCCTGCGTGACGAGCCCGAAGTTGTCGGGTTCCCCCGCGCGCAGCCCGCGCACCGCGCGCAGCGCGCCGCGGGCGAGCTCCATGCCATCCTGCAGATCTTCCTGTCGCGGGACCTGCACGACGAGGCTTCCGACATCCTTGGCCGGGCGAATGATGCGGCCCATGGGGCTGGTGTAGGGCGCGATCGCCAGCCGGTCGAGCGAAAAGCCGAACACCGACCCCTGCTTCTCGATGATGCCGATCACGGTGAACGGCACGCCGGCGATGCGGAGCTGCCGTCCTTCCGGATCGAGGCCGGGAAAGAAGTGGTCGGCGACTTCGGTGCCGATCACGATGACGGGCGAGCTGGCCCGCACTTCCTGGTCCGTAAAGGGGCGGCCCTTCGTGATCTTGTAGTTCTTGATGACGAAGTAGTTCACATCGGCCGCCACGGCCTGCACCTGTCGCGGACGCGCGCCCGGCGCGGAGGCGTACTTGAACGTGGTGCTGCTGATGCTCGCCCGCATGGTCGGCGGCAGGACCGCCTTCACGGCGTCCACATCGGTCATGCGGAGCAGGGGGCGGCGCGCCGCCGCGCGCGCGTCAAAGCCGCGATTGCCGCCCGGGCCCACGTTGCTGAAGCGCTGCAGCGTGAAGCTGTTCGTGCCGATCAGGCGCGAGGCGAAATCTTCCTCGACGTACTTGCCCATCCCCTCGACGATCGAGACGACGGCAATGAGGAACATCACCCCGATCATGACACCGAGCAGGGTGAAGAAACTCTTCAGCTTCTGGACGCGAAGCTGGGAAAGGGCGAGGACGACCGCGTCACGGGTTTTCACCCTTCAACAATAACCACCCCACCCATGCCTGTTCCCGCCGGGGGAAACCGCGGTTACTCGTACCGGAGCGCTTCGACCGGATCGAGGCGCGCGGCCCGGCTGGCGGGGAGCATGCCAAAGAGCACACCCGTGACTGCGCTGGCACCGAGGGCCACGACGACTGCCATGGGGGGGATGCTCGCTTCGATGGGGGTGAACGAGCGGATCGCCACGCTACCCAGCCAGCCCACGAAGAGCCCGATCGCGCCACCGATGCCGGTGAGCGTGGCTGCCTCCACGAGGAACTGCCAGAGAATCGTGGCCTTGGTCGCGCCCAGCGCCTTGCGCACGCCGATCTCGCGCGTCCGCTCGGTCACCGAGATCATCATGATCGCCACCACGCCCACGCCGCCGACGATGAGTCCCACGCCGGACAGCGCGATCATCACCAGGAAGAACATCCCGAAGATCTTGTTGTACGTCTCGAACAACTTGTCCTGGGTAAGGATTGCGAAGCTCGACTCTTCGTTCGGGCGCAGACCGCGGAGCCCGCGCAGCATGGCGGTGACTTCGTCGATGGCTTCGTCGCGGGCAACCGCCGGCTCGAGGCTCTCGCGCGGTTTGACTGCCAGGCCGATGTTGCTGGCCCGCGCGCCGATATAGCGGGTGAGCGCCGTGATGGGCACAACCGCCTTGGGCCGCTCACCGCCACTCAGGAAGCTGCTGTTGTCCTTGTACACGCCGATGACTTCGAACGGCACGTTGTTGAGCAGAATCTGCCGGCCGATCGGATCGCCATCGCCAAAGAGGCGCTCCTTCATGAGCGTGGAGATCACCGTGACGCGCGCCGCCGATCGGACTTCGGCCGCCGTGAAGGCCCGCCCGGGATAGACCGCCGGCGCGCTGATCGACGTCCACTCGGCGGAGTATCCCTCGACCGGAGCCTGCGACAGCTCGCGATCGCGGAACTTCACCTTGGCCCCCCAGTCCAACCGCTCGCCCACGGCCTCGACGCTCTGCAACTGCCGCAGCATGTCGATTTCACGCGACCGCAGCGGTGGATTGCGCAACCACGTGCAGGTGCCATCGCTGCCGTCGCAGTTCTCGAAGCTGATAGGATAGCGCGTGACGAAAAACGTGGTGGGGCCGGTACTCGCGAAGTCCTTCGCCACCGACTCGTTGATGCCGTGTACCGCTGCGGATATCGCGACCACGACGAAGACGCCGACGGCGATGCCGAGGATGGTGAGCCCCGCGCGCACCTTGTTGGCGCGGACGGCATCGAGCGCGATGACCACCCCTTCGGCGACCGCCGAGAGTCGTGTACGGAACGCCGACATGCGCTACTCCTGCCGCAGGGCGGTGATGGGATCGAGCCGCGCGGCGCGGCTCGCCGGATACACGCCGGAGATGATGCCGACCCCAGCGCCGAGGGTGACACCCACCAGGATGGACCATGGGGCGACGCTGGCGGGCAACGGGGAGACCGCCGCAATCAGCTTCGCCAAGCCGATCCCGAGCCCCACGCCGACCGCGGAGCCCACCGTGCCCAGCGTGGACGCTTCGATCAGGAACTGGGCCAGGATGTCGCGCCGCTTGGCGCCCAGCGCCTTGCGGATCCCGATCTCACGGGTGCGTTCGGACACCGCCACCAGCATGATGTTCATGATGACGATCGCCCCGACGACGAGGCCGATCGCCGGCAGTGCGATCCCCGCCAGCACGAGGTACTGCTTCATCTTGTTCCAGAACTCCAGCGCCGAATCGGCGGTCTGCAGCGAGAAGTCATCCTTCTGCGCCGGGCGCAGCTTGTGCTGCGCGCGCATCGCCGCCCGCACGATCTCCATCGTTTCCTTCATGGCCGCGTCGCTCGGCGATTGAATGGCGACCGCGTCCACGATGTTGGGCCGCGAGTTCAGCAGCCGGCGAACGGGCGCATGCCAGGGCGCGACAAGGAAATTGTCGAACGACACCCCGAAGGCAGAGCCCTGCGACTCGGCGATCCCGACCACGCGGTAGGGCACCCCGCCCAGCTTCAGTTCGCGATTCAGCGGATCAACGCCGGGAAACAGCCGCTCCGCCGCATCCTGACCGATCACGACCGTCTTCTCGCCGCGTGCCAGCTCCTGCGCCGTGAGCGGCCGGCCACGGGCAATGCCCAGCTTCTTGATCTCGAAATAGTCGCCGTCAACCGCGTAGACCTGCACCGAGCGCGGCTTGCCACTGGTGGGCGTGGTGGCCCGCACGTTGTCCTCGCTGCTCAGATACCAGCGCACGCCATCGGGGAGAACGCGCGTGACGGGCGGGACATCGGTGATGTCGAGGCGCGGGCGCTTGCGGTACTCCTCCCACGTGGCGTCGTCGATATCGCCGATGTTGATGTTCGGCCGGCTGCGCAGCTCGAAGGTGTTGACGGCGATCAGTTTGCCGATGAGGTCGTCCTGCATGTAGCGACCCATCCCTTCGACGATCGACACCACCGAGATGAGAAACATGACCCCGATGCAGACGCCCAGGAGCGTGAACGCGCTCTTGAGCTTCTGCGTGCGGATGGTGCGCAGGGCGAGGATGACGGCTTCGAAAAAGTGCATGGCGACCCTACGCGCCCACGTGCCGATCGTTTCACCCACTGAGATGTCATGAACTGCTCACACAGGGCACACGGGGACTGACGTGCGCACAGGGAGAGCAAAGAAAAGGGTCACGGCTGTTCACCGTGACCCCGTCTGTCCCCATGTACTCTGTGTGAGCTTTTCGGCCGAGAACTTAGTGCGCCGCGTGTGTCAGACCCACACGCTCGATGAACTGCTCGCGCTTTTCGTCACTCGCGATCACGCCGTCACGCAGCACCACCACGCGGCGGGCGTGGGCGGCGATGTCGGGCTCGTGGGTCACCATCACGACCGTCTGGCCCTGCGTGGCGAGCTCCTCGAAGACCTTCATGATTTCTTCCGAGGTCTGCGAGTCGAGGTTACCGGTCGGTTCGTCCGCGAGGAGCATGGACGGCCGGTTCACCAGGGCGCGGGCGATCGCCACGCGCTGACGCTGACCGCCGGAGAGTTCGTTCGGGCGGTGATGCACGCGCTGGCCGAGCTGCACGCGCTCGAGCGCTTCCATCGCCCGTGCCTTGCGCTCTTCGGCCGAGACCCCGGCGTACACGAGCGGCAGTTCGACGTTCTGGAGCGCCGTGGCGCGGGGCAGGAGGTTGAACGTCTGGAAGACGAACCCGATCTCCTTGTTGCGAACACGGGCGAGCTGATCGTCGGACATGGCCGAGACGAGCATGCCGTTGAGCCAGTACTCGCCCTCGTTCGGTGTATCGAGGCAGCCCATGAGATTCATGAGCGTGGACTTGCCCGAGCCCGACGGGCCCATGATGGCGACGTACTCGTTCCGACGGATGGCGAGATCGACCCCCCGCAGGGCGCGGACGATTTCACCGCCCATGTCGTACTGCCGCTTGAGCTGGCGGGTCACGATCACCCAATCCGAAGACGGGGTGGCGCCGTGCGTGGCCGTGACGGCCATGCGCTCGCCGGTGGTGCTCAGGCCGATCTCGTCGGTGGTGCTCACTTCTTCGCTCCCGTGGCCGCCTTCTTCTCCTCGGGCTTGCTGGGCTTGATGAGGGCCCCGTCCTTGAGTTCGCGGATGGCCTGGTACGTGCCCGCCACGATCTGCTCGCCCGCCTTGAGACCGGAAAGTACCTCGAAGTGGCGCTCGCCGGTGATCCCCACCTTTACGGGGCGGAAGGTCACCTTGTTGTCCGTCCCCACGATGAAGACGCCTTCCACATCGCGCTTGCCGACTTCCTTGGCCGGCTGCTTGCCCACCGTGACCGCCGAATCCCCGTTCGGGAGCGACTCGTTCTCGCGCACCGACAAGGCAATGATCGGGATGCTCAGCACGTTCTTGCGCTGCGCGGTGATGATCTTGGCCGTGGCCGAGAAGTCCGGGCGGGTATCCACCGGCGGGTTGAGCAGCTGAACGCGCACTTCGTAGTCGATCGCCTGGTCACCGGTGTTGGTGGCGGCCGCCTTGGCAACGGAGCTGTTCGAGATCTCGACGACCTTGCCGAGGAACGTCGTATCGGGAAAGGCGTCGATCTGGATGACGGCCGAGTCGCCCACGCTGATGCGAGCCACGTCGGTCTCGTCGACCTTCACCTTCGTCTCGAGGATGCTCATGTCGGAGATGGTGAGCAGCGTGGCGGCATCCTTGTTCAGGGTGCCCATGATCGCCGTTTCACCCTCTTCGACATTCAGCCGCGTGACCTTGCCGCTCATCGGCGCCGTGATGGTGGTGCGGCCGAGGTTCTGACGCGCATCGCGCACCGAGGCCACCGACTGCTCCACGGCGTAGTTCGCCGCTTCGGCAAGCGCCTTGTTGACCTCCGTCTGCGTGCGGAGCTGCTCGAGCTGCTCCTCACTGACCATGCCGGGCTGCGTCTGCTTGAGTTGCATCTGCCGCTCGTAGTTGCGCTGGGCCTGGATGAGGTTCGCCTTGGCCTGAGCGGCCTGTGCGCGGGCCGACGCGAGCTGCGCTTCGGCCCGCTGCATGGCCGCGGTCGCGGCCTCGGGGTCGATCTGGAGCAGGAACTGCCCCTTCTTGACCATGTCGCCTTCGCGCACTGCGAGACGCACGATCTTGCCGGTCAGGTCCGACGACACGTTGACCTTGATGCGCGGCTGAATCTGCCCGCTGGCCTGCACGGAGGAGACGAGATCGCGGGCTTCCACGGCCTCCACGCGCACCTCCACGGGCTTCGTGCCCTGCTTCTTGGCGGCCACGACGCCGAGGGCGCCGAGTCCGGCGACGGCGACGATGCCAATGCCCCACTTCACGGAAGTCTTCATGATGGTGCTCGGTTAGCGGAGGGGACGCCCGACGGCGTTTTCGAGCGCGGCAAAGGCGCGCTGGACGTCGTACACGGCGGTGATACGGTCGGTCTCGGCGCGTTCATAGTCACCACGCGCCTGCACGAGATCGACGATGCTGATCGCGCCCACGCGGTAGCGCTCCTGCGCCAGCTGCAGCGCCGTGCGCGCGGTGCGCACGTTCTGCTCCTGGAGGACCACCGTCTGCTGCGCGGTATTGAGGGAGAGGTACGCCGCCGTGACATCGGCGGTGACGCGCAGTTCCTGCGTGCGGAGGTCGTTCTGCACGTTCTTGCGCTGCACGCTCGCCGCTTCGATCTGCTGTTCGCGACGGAACCCGTTGAAGATCGGGAGCGAGAAGCTGGCGTTGAGGCTGTACGGGTTGCGCGTCATGCCGAACGGATACTTGGCCTGCGAGTCCTTGATGGACTGCTCGTTCGCCGCGGTCCAGGCGATCGCGTTGCACGCCGCGAGGTTGTTGGCCAGGTTGAGCGCCGCGCGCACCTCTTCGCCGCGAATGCATGACGCCTTCTGCGCCGCGAGCGAGGCCTGCCCACTCGTGATCAGCTGATTGGTGTTCGTGTAGCGATTGGCAAAGGCCGACAGGCTGGCGCTGAGCGACATCGACGGCAGGTACGCGCGCTTGGCCGAGGAGAGGGACTTGCTCGCGGCCTGCTCGCGCGCCGACAGCGCGGCCAGCTGCGGGTTGGACTTCTTGGCCTGGTCGAGCACCTGCGAGAGATCCACCGTGGGCGTGGCGGGCAGATTCGCGTCGAGCTTGATGTCGAGCACCGGCGCAATGCCGATCTGCTGGAAGAGCCGCACGATTTCGATCTGTGCCTGATTCTTGGCGTTCAGTGACGCCACGCGCTGCTGACCATCGGCCACTTCGGCGCGCTGCACATCGAGCTGCGTGCCGGAGCCCACCTGCAGGCGGGCGCGGGCCAGCTGGAGCTGCGCGGTGGTGGTCGCGAGGAGCGTGTCCTGCAGCGAGGCGCGCGCCTGCGCCTGCAGCGCGGTGAGATACTGCGTGGTCACCGTATTGCGCAGGTTCTGCTCGGCCACCGTGATGTCGGCTTCGGTGGCGTCGCGGCTGGCCTTCACGGCCGCGAGATCCTGCAGGAAGCCCGGCGTGAGGCTCAGCGACACGCTGGCGTTGGCGTCGGTGGAGAGCTGGTCGTTCGTGGACCCGAAGCCCTGACCGGCGAAGAACTGCTGACGGCCTTCACGATAGCCGGCGCCGAACCCCGTGCTGACGGTGGGAATGAGCTGGCCATTCGCGGCGCGCACGTTGGCGGCCGCCGTGCGACGGGCATTGAGTGAGGTCTGAAGCCCCGGGTTGTTGCGCCGGGCCAGCGTAATGGCGTCGGCAAGCGTCAGCACGTTGCCCGCGGCGGGTGCGGCCTGCGCCACCGCCTGGGTGGGGCGCAGGCCCCCGGTCACCGTGGCGAGCGCGAGCGCGAATCCGAGAGCAGTCGCGGAAAGTCTCATGGGACGAAGCGAAAGGAAGAAGAGTCGTTACAGCGGGGCGTACGCGGGCCCCCGCGGAATGGTTTCAGTGCGTCCGGACCGGCACGGTCAACGGGGCACATCATCACGCAGCGCATCGAGGTTGCGCGCGGGAATGCTGAGGCGGAGCAGATGCCCCTCCACATCGGTCCATACCAACCGGACCTCACCATCGTTGGTGACGCAGCGCCACCGCCGGGCGGGGATGCGCACCCCGGCAATGGCGACGATGTCGCCATCGGCTTCGGGCACGATCCGCACCACGCCCTGCGCATTGGCGATCGGGGTGAGGCTGGGGAGGGTCACGCCGGTCGTCGTGGTTGCCGCGGCGCCGCGCACCAGCAGGGCATGCTGCACGATGCCGTCCTCTTCAACGACGACCGCGCCCGGGCGCAGCATGTACTCGCGCGCGGCTTCACCGGTGAGGCTCCGCGCCAACGTTGCAAAGCGCCCGCGCACGCGCTGGCCACCGAGGCGCAGCGTGAGCTCGGCGCCCCGTCGCTCTTCCACGGAGTACCGCACCGGCGTGCCCGCGCTGTCAGCGTCGAGGCGCATCGCGCTCCGCCGGTCGCTGACGGCCGATTCCGCACGGACCTCGAGGGTCGCGCCGTCCGCGGCCGTGACCTGCTGAATCGAAAACTGTTCGCGTCCGGCGCGCTGGCCGTTGAGGGTGATCGTGAAGCTGCCCTCGTCCAAACGGACCGGCGCCTTGGCGGCGGGCGACTGGGCGGCGCCCGGCACGGCGACGAGCGCCAGCCAGGTGGCGGCCCACGTGGCCCGCGCGCGGAGGGCGGCAGGCCATCGGCGGAGCGCCGCGTACGCAGGCACGCAAAAGCGAAGGGCGGGCGACATCCCTGCAAGATAACCGGGACGGGTAAGGACCCGTCGCCTCCCGCCCGGCTTCGGGGTATTGTGGGCCATGGCTTCGCCCACCCCTCCCGGATCCTCCTCCACGACGGCCGATCGCTGGCCGGCGCTCTGGGTCTTGGCGGCGGCGTCGGCGCTCCTGGCCCTGGCGTGGTGGCAGCAGGCGCCGGGGTGGCCCCGGCTCGTGGTCTGCGGCGGGGCCACGCTCGCGGCGGCGGCGCTGTTGCCGGGGGTGCGGCGGCCCCGGGGGCTGGCCATGGTCTCTGTGGTCGCCCTCACGATCGGGGTGCTGGTCGGTGCCGCCGATACGGCCACGCTCTCCTCCATGCGGCGCGACTGGCCACGCTGGTCGGCCACCGAGCGCGAAACGCGGGCCGAGCAGGTCTCGGCCAGCGTGCGGGAGGTGGCGGAAGCGCTCCGGGAGGCGGTCCGCCAGCGCGCTACGGAGGCGAGCTTCGTCGCGGACGTCATGGAGGGGCGCACGCCGGCGATCGCCGCGCCGCTGCCCACCGATGTGGAGTCGGCGCTCTTGGTGTTTCGCGGTGGACGGCTGGTGGCCCGTGCCGGACAGCTGCACACGCCGGTGTCGGCCACCGGAGGCTCCGGCGTCGCCCTGATCGACGGGGTGTTTCACACCTCGGTGATCGCGCGGGCGCTCTCGCCCGATGGGCAGATCGAGATTGTCGCCGCCGCCTTGCTGACGTCGGCGCCACCGGCGGATCGCTTCACGCGCCCGCTGCTGCGCACGCTGCCGGGGCGCATCGACGCCGCGCACACGATCATCGAATCACCTGACAGCACGCGGGTGGAACCCGGTTCGACCGTGATGGTGGTGCAGATCGGGCCCACGCGCCTCGCGCGGGTCCGGGCGACCACATACACCGAAGGCGAGACACGCCTCGCCACCGAGCAGCGGGCGCGCTCACGGACCGCGGTGGCGCTGTTCGTCGCGCTCGTCGCCATGCTGGCGATCGCGTGGCGCCGCCCATCGGGAACGCTCGAGCGCTTTGCCAGTACGAGCCTCGCGCTCGCCACCGTGGCGATGTCGCCGTTGCCCGGACTGTCGAATCTGTCGTCGCTGTTCGATCCGGCGAACTTCTTTGCGCCGATGGGCGGGCCGCTTACGTCCACGGCGGCCGCGCTGCTGCTGTCGGCGTCGCTGGTGCTCGCGGTGCTGCTGTTCGTGCTGCGGGCGACGCGCCAGCGCCCCTCGCGTCGCGTGGCCATTCTGCTGCTGGTGATTGCGGCCGGTGGCGGGCCCTTCCTGCTGCGCGATCTGGCGCGCGGCATCGGGTTGCCGGCCGCGGGTCCGAGCGTGGGGCTCTGGTCGGCGTGGCAGCTGGCGCTCGCCCTCGTCGGTGCGGTGGTGCTGCTGGCCGGCGCCGCGGCGGGGCAGGTGGCGCTCGGGACTCGGCGCGGATTGCCGGCGGTGCTCGCGCCCATGCTGGCGGTGATCGCAGCGATGATGGCCCCGGTCCTCATCGAAGCCTCGGGGTCGTGGCCCGGGTGGTATCCGATTCCGTGGATCTGTGCCATCGCGGCCTTCGCGCTCACCCGACGTGGCCTCGCGCAGGTGGTGGCTGCGGCCGTCGTGGCGGGGAGTGGCGCGGTCACGTTGACGTGGGGCGCCACCGTGCGGGCGCGTGTCGCGCTCGTGGAGCATGATCTGGCACGTCTGTCGGCGGTGGACGAGAACGCGCTGCGGCTGCTCGAACGGTTCGCGATGTCGGTGCGTGACGAACCACTGCGTGGCACCGGCGCCGATGTCCTGCTGCGCCGCTATGCCGGGAGCGAACTCGCGGCCGCGGGATATCCCGCGCGCCTCGCGCGGTGGTTGCCGGCCAACACGGATACCGCTTCCACAGTGCTCGAGTTGGCGCCGGTGAGTGATCCGGCGGGCGCGCAGGCCACGGTGGCCATGCTCGCGCGACTCAGTCGCGCGATCGAGATCCGCACGGTCACCGATGGCCCGACGCGCCTGCTCCTCGCGGGGGTGCCACTCACCGACAGCAGTGTGCTGACGGTGGCGGTGCCGCCACGCACTGCGCTCCTGCCTGCGGATGCCTTTGCGGCGTTCACCGGTGTGACCGGGACGCGCGGCACCGTCGCCCCCTACAAGCTCGAGTTGAGTACGCCGCTAGCCGGCGATGTGCTCACCGGGCGCATCACCTGGCGCCGTCGCGCCGACGCGTTGCACGGCGATGGCGTCGTGGGGCCCAGCACCATCGACACCGGCGAAATGCGACGCGTGCATGTCGAGGTGGATCTGCGCGGGCTCGACGCGTTGCTCCCGCGCGGCGCCCTGCTGGTGATGCTCGATGTGCTCGTGGTGCTCGTGGTGTGGACCGCCACCGCACTCGCCGATGGCGCCCTCGGACGGCTGGTTCGTGTGCGGCGGGCGCGCTGGTCGCGCAGCTATCGTGTTCGACTGTCGGGCGCGCTCCTCACGTTCTTCATCGTCCCCGCTGGCCTGTTCGCCTTGTGGGCGTGGGTGCGTCTGCAGGACGACGATCGGGCAGCGCGCGAACTGCTGGTGCGCGAAACGTTGCGCGTCGCGGCCGCCGAGCAGGAGACTCGCCCGCTTGGCACGCAGCGTTCGAGTACGGGGGCACCGCTCTTTCTGTACAAGCAAGGCCTGCTCGTGACCGCCAGCGACTCGGTGCTCGATGCGCTGGCACCACTGGGCCGCCTGTTGCCGGTGACGCTGACCGAGACCGACTTCACCAGCGACGACCTGTTCACCACGCGGCGCCTGCGGGTCGGCGAGTCCGACGCGCTGATCGGCTATCGCCGCTTCGGTCGCGGGCCGCTGCCCAGCGTCGCCGTCCCCATCACCGCCGCCGCCAACGAAGCGGTGCTGGTGACACCGGCCCGCGGCGGCGAATTCGCGCTCGACGCGCGACGCGAGGATCTGGGCGTGCTCGTCGTCTTTGCCACGATGTTGGGCGCACTGGCAGCGATCTGGTCGAGCGGGCTCGCCGCGCGCTCACTGGCCCAGCCCGTGGGCGCGCTGCGTGAGGCGGCACTCGCCCTCGCCGCGGGTGGCGAGTCGCCTCAGCTTGGCACCGCACCGGCGTCCGAGTTCGCGCCGGTGTACCGCGCCTTCAGCCGCATGGCCGATGATCTCGCCGCAAGTCGGCAGGCGCTCGAGGCGGCGCAGCGACGCACCTCGGCGGTGCTGCAGCATGTGGCCTCGGGTGTGGTGGGGCTCCTGCAGGGCGAATCGGTGAGTCTCGCCAATCCGCGCGCGGATGCGTTGTTGGGCTTCCCGGTGCGCGAGACCACGCTGGCGAGCTGGCCGGCGGCGCATGCAGAACTCGTGCGGCAGGCGCGCGCCTTCCTGGCGGGGACGGCCGACGAAGAGGCGTTCGAACTCCGGCTCGACGGTCGCGAACTGCGCGCGCGACTCACCCGACTGCCGAGTGGTGCGGTGCTCACGCTCGACGATGTGACGAAACTTGCATCGGCGCAGCGCGTGCTCGCCTGGGGCGAAATGGCGCGGCAGGTGGCCCACGAAATCAAGAATCCGCTCACGCCCATTCGCCTCGGCGTGCAGCATTTGCGTCGGGCCTATCGCGATGGTCGGGGCGACTTCGCGGAGATTCTCGAGACGAATGTGGGTCGCGTGCTGCAGGAGATCGATCACCTGGACGAAATCGCGCGGGCCTTCAGTCGCTACGGCACGGCGCCGGCCGAGCGCCTGGCGCCGGTGGCCGTGGACGTCACCGCGGTGGTGCAGGACGTCGTGCAGCTCGAGCGGCTGGGCGATGCCGATCCCAGCGATGCGGCGGTGCAATGGCAGGCCGTGACCCCCGATGCTGCGTGCATCGCGGTGGCGTCACGCGACGAGTTGCGCGAGGTGCTGATCAACCTGCTCGAGAATGCGCGGTTGGCCGGCGCCCGTACGGTGCGGGTGGAGGTGACCGCCGCCGATGGGCAGGTCCGCATCGTGGTCAGCGACGACGGCTGCGGGATTGCCGAGGATGTCCTTCCCCGGATCTTCGAGCCGCATTTTTCGACCCGGACGAGCGGGAGCGGACTCGGACTCGCGATCAGCCGCCGTTTGATCGAAGGGTGGGGCGGTACGATCAGTGTGACGAGTCGCATCGGTGTGGGCACCCGTGTCGAGGTGATCCTGCCGTCGGTGCGGGAAGCATCGGGCGCGCTGCGGCGTTAAACTGGAGGATGCCCCTGATCAGCTCCTCCACCGACCACGAGCCTACCGCCTCGCCGCCGCCCCACTTGGCGTCGTGGTCGCTGCCGCCTGGGTGGTCGTGGGGCGACGAGGCCGTGCAGCGGGAGCATCGCCACTATCAGGAAGTGGTGGACGCCCTGGGACGCTCGCTGTCGCTCGTGAGCGTGCAGAACGAGGCGCACGGTGAGTGGCTGCAGCATGAGGCGCGCGCGCTCGCCCATCGCAACCATCCCTCGATTCCCACCACGTATCACTACTGGGCGTCGTATCAGGAGAGTCGGCGCGGACCGGGCTATCTGCGGCGCTGGATCAGCGGCGAAACCGTCTGGTCGCGCGTGATGCGCCTGGGGCCGGATGGCATTCCGTTCGCGCTCCAGGTGCTGCGCGAAGCGGGGGCCACCTTGGCCTATCTGCATGACACGGGGAGCGCGCACGGCGCGGTGTCGCCCAGTACAGTCTGGCTGACGCCGGGCGGGCGCCTCTGGCTGCTCGGCTGGGAGTGGGTGTTGCCGCGCGAACATCGACCGGCCGGGCTGATCCCCGACGAGGCGTTTACCCCGTGGGCCCCCGAGTGGGCGCCCGGCGAGTGGAAGCCCACGACGGCGTCCGATCAGTGGCAGCTGGCGGCGATGCTCTTCGTCATGCTGACCGGTGAAACCGCGCCGCACGATCACGTGCCGCCGCTGTCCTTGTTGCGCCCCGAGTGCCCGCAGGCGCTCGGGACCGTCATTCAGCGTGCGCTCGACCCCGATCCCGACGCGCGCTATCCGAGCATCGCGGCGATGCTGCGCGAACTTGATCGGAATGTGTCGGTCCGGCCGATGTTCATCGCCCCCGAAGGCGACGAGCTGCCGAGCACATTGGCGTCGGCGGAAGGGCGTCTGCGGTGGGCCACGTCCGACGACTACGAGATTCTCGCCCCGTTGGGGAGCGGGATGTTCGGCAGTGTGTGGCGCGCCCGTGACCTCTCGCTCTCGCGCGAGGTGGCCATCAAGGTGCTGCATCCGCACATCGCGAAGGACGACGTCGCGGTGGCGCGCTTCCGGCGCGAAGCGCGTCTGGCGGCACAGCTTGCGCACGCAGCCATCGTGCCGATCTACGACAGTGACAGCCGTGGCGGCATCGTCTGGTACACGATGGAGCTCGCCGAAGGGGGGTCGGTGGCGCAGTTGGTGTCGCGCTCAGGACCGCGCCCCTTCGAGGAGATCGCGCCGCAGGTCGATGAAGTGCTCGAGGCGCTGCACGCCGCGCACACGAGCGGGATCATTCACCGGGATCTCAAGCCGGAGAACATCCTCATCGATCGCTTCCGGCGGTGGCGCATTGGCGACTTCGGCATCGCCTACGCGTTGGGCGATGAGAAGGCGGGTACCAGTGGGACGCCGAGCTTCGCCGCACCGGAGCAGCTGTTGGGAGAAGCGCAGGGGCCGGCGACCGACTGCTATGCCATCGCGAGCATTGTGTTCTTTGTGCTCACCGGCAAGCCGCCGTTCGGAGATGGCAAGGCGGAGATGATTCTCGCCCAGCAGCTCTCCGACACGCTGCCGGAGCGTCTGCAGGAGCTCGGGTTTGCCGAGGAGCTGGGCTCGTGGTTGGCGCGCGGGCTCGCGCAGCGCGTGGACGATCGCTTCGAGGACGCGCAGGAGATGCGCGCGGCCTGGCGGGAAGTGGTCCGGGCCATGCGGCGGGCGGAAGATCAGCGGCCGTGGTGGCGCCGCCTGCTGGAAGGACCCAGTAGCGACGAAGAAGCGCCGCCACCAGAGTGGTGACGGCGCTCTTCGCGTAGGGCGCTCGAATCGCGCCGCCTACGAGCTGACGTGTAGCCGGAGCGGCGGAACCATCGGCATCGGATCGGCGACCGGCGTACGAACGGGCAGGTTGCGTGCAGCGGCGATCGCGACGGCCGCCACATCGGCCGGCACAGCCACCGGCGCCACGCGCGGCGTGCGACGCGGGCCGCGCGGACGTGCCGCGTGCGTTTCGGTCGTGACGGTTGGCGTTCCATGCAACCGCGTGAGGTGTCGGCGCCGCTTGCGGGCGTACAACAGCTGATCCGCGCGCGCGAGGAGTTCGGTCACGCTCGAGTGATCACTCGGGCGCACGCGGGTGTAGCCAATCGTGAGCTGCAGCGGCGCTGGGAGCTCCCCGCTGCTGTTGGCAACGGCGAGACGCTCCTCGATGCGCTTCTGAATGATGCGCGCGCCGGTGCCGTCGGCGTCGCAGGCGAGAATCGTGAACTCGTCACCGCCAAGTCGGGCCACCACATCGCAGTCACGGACGGTTTCGCGCAGGAGGCGCCCCACGAGAATCAGCGCCTTGTCGCCCACGGCGTGCCCGTGGTCGTCGTTGAGCTGCTTGAAGCCATCCATGTCCGCATACAGCACCACGCAATCGCGACCATTGCGCCGCGCCATGCGCAGCTGCTGATCGGCCAGCGCCATGAACCCGCGGCGGTTGTAGAGCCCCGTCAGATCATCGGTGAGGGACGCGCGGCGCAGCGTCCGCTCTTCGCGTTTGCGCTGGGAGATGTCGCGTACCGTCACCGCGAGGCCGTCACTCATGGGCATTGCCTGGTGCAGGACCCAGCGTGCCGCGAGATGCTGCCGGTGTACGCGCACGTCCTCGACGATCGGGGAACCCGTGGACAGCGCCCACACATAGCGCTCGAACAGCTGTTCGGCGAAGGGGCTCGCCAGATCGCCCCGCAGCGACCGTCCGGTGAGCGTGTCCGCGGACCGCCGCAGCAGCGACGCGCCGATGCCGTTCACGTCCGTAATGCGGAAGTCCGTGATGACCCCGTGTTCGTCGCGCATGGCCTGCAGCACGAAGAGTCCGTCGGCACTGGCATGCATCGCTTCGTGCAGGCGGCGGACCTGTTCCCGGAGCGAGTGATCTTCGCGGCGCTGCCCCTGCAACTGCTGATGGAGCAGCCGCCAGCCGAGGATCGACACGAGCAACGCCACGGCCGAGAGCAGGGGCGCGGCATCCGTGAGACTGGTTCCGGTCATGCCGCTGACCGTGGCCGCGGCAGCACCCGCCGGAGCGATGGCCAACAACGCCCAAATTGCCAGTCGTCGAGAAATGCGGTCGAGCATTCTGAAGCAAGGAATCGAGTCGGGACACGGGCGAAGCCGACATCGGCAGAAGTGTCCCCCTCGGCGAACCCGAGGATACGGGCACGGTCTAATGCAACCGGTATGCCAGAGGTTGCCTCACGATTCCTTGCTTGAAATCACGTTCGTTACAATGAGGCAAAGCCTTTTCTTGTAAAGGCTTATGGAACTTCAAGCAATTCAGCGATGACGCGCGGGCGACACCGCCGGTCCGCTACGCCTTCGTCCCGTTGGGACGAAAGTGCCGGGTGCCTGGCGGTCAAAGTGTGCCGGGCCCCCATGGCTCAGTGATCGCCCAGCAGGGTCTGCGCCTCGAGCGCGGCGAAGCGCGCGTCGGCATCGCGGTCCGGGGCGACCACGGAGACCAGGATCCCGGTGAGGAAGGAGAGCGGGATCGTGACGAGCGCCGGGTTCTTGAGCGGGAAGACGGCCGACGCATGGTGGAGCAGATCCACCTGGACGGCGGGCGAAAGGGCGATCAGCCCCAATGTCGCCGTCGTTCCCACGATCATGCTGGCGGCGGCCCCCGCCGTGCTCGTGCGGCGCCAGAACACGCTCAGCACTAGGGCGGGGAAGTTCGCGCTGGCCGCGATGGCGAAGGCGAGGCCCACCATGAACGCCACGTTCTGCCCCTTGAAGGCCATGCCGAGGGCGATCGCCACCAGGGCGAGCGCGATGGTGGCGAGACGCGCGACGCGAATCTCTTCGCCCGGCTTGGGCTGTCCCTTCCGCACGACACTTGACCAGAGATCGTGGGAGATCGCGGCGGCCCCCGACAGGGCGAGGCCGGCGACGACGGCGAGAATGGTGGCAAAGGCTACGGCCGCGATGAAACCGAGGAAGGCGCGTCCGCCGAGGAGCTCGGCGAGCATCGGGGCGGCCATGTTGCCGCCGGCGTCGATCCCCTTGATCGTGGCTGGGCCAACCAGCACCATGGCGCCGAAGCCCAGGATGAACGTCATCAGGTAGAAGAGGCCGATGAGCCCCGTGGCGATGAACACCGATTTCCGCGCCGTCTGCGCATCGGGCACGGTATAGAAGCGCATCAGAATGTGCGGCAGCCCCGCGGTGCCGAACATGAGCGCCAGTCCCAGCGAGATCGCATCGGCGGGGTTCGAGACGAGCTTGCCGGGTGCGAGCACGCCGGCGCCATTGGCCTTCGCCGCTGCCGCAAAGAGGGCGCTCGGATTGAAGCCGAACTTGGCGAGCACCATCAGCGCGAGCATGGCCGCGCCACCCAGGAGCAGGAACGCCTTCACGATCTGCACCCACGTCGTGGCGAGCATGCCGCCAAAGAGGACGTACGCCATCATCGCCGCGCCCACGATCATCACCGCCGTTTCGTACGGAATGCCGAAGAGCAGGCGAATGAGACTGCCGGCGCCGACCATCTGCGCGATGAGATAGAACGCGATCGTGGCGAGTGTGCCGTACGCGGCGCTGATGCGCACCGGGGTGGGATTGAGCCGCGCGGCCACCACATCGGCAAAGGTATAGCGGCCGAGATTGCGCAGCGGCTCGGCGATGAGGAAGAGCACGACGGGCCAGCCGACGAGCCACCCGGTGGAGTAGATCAGGCCATCGAAGCCGCTGGTAGACACGAGGCCGGCGATTCCGAGGAACGATGCGGCACTCATGTAATCGCCCGCCAGCGCGAAGCCATTCTGGCCGGCCGTCACCGAGCGGCCGGCGGCGTAGAAGTGCTCGGCGGTGCGCGTACGGCGGGCCGCCCAGTAGGTGATGCCCAGCGTGATCGTGATGAAGACCGCGAAGAAGCCGATGGCGACGGGATCCGGTTTCCCGAAGCTCGTCGCCGCGGCAGCGGCTGGCGCCTGCATCATCGGCGGCCTCCGGTATGCTGGTCGCGCAGCGCGGCGAGCGCCGGGTCATAGACCGTGTTCGCCCAGCGCACGTAGACGTACGTGAGGAGCCACGCGGCCACGATCACGCAGGCGCCAAGCACAATGCCGATGCTCAGCCCATCGGTCAGCAGCGCGCCCAGACGCGCCGGGGCGAAGGCAACGAGGGCGATGAACCCGAAGTAGACCAGCACCATGCCGATCGTCAGCAGGATCGCGATCCGCCAGCGCTGGGCGGCCACCTGTCGGGTGGCGCGGAGGGCGTCCGCCGACGGGGCCGGGCGGGACGCATCGGGGGAAGATCCGGAGGGAGGCGTCATGGCGCGCGAAGGTACCGTCGGGCGATCTTACGCGATAGAGCCGGGTACGACCCGGAACCCCTCAGCCCGATTCGCCGTGAGCATCCGCAAGTTCATCGCCGTGTTGGCCCTCGTGAACGCCCTGGTGGCGCTCTATCTCCACCTGTGGAAATTGGGCATGGTGGGCTCGCTGGCGTGTACCGGGAGCGGCGGCTGCGAGTACGTGCAGGGGAGCCGCTTCGGCTGGTTTCTGGGCGTCGATGTCGCGCTGATCGGCACGGTGGGGTACACCCTGCTGTTCGTGGCGGCGATCGTTGGCTCGCTGCCGAGCCTTGAAGACGCGGTGTGGCCGGCGACGCTGCTGCAGCTGCTGGTGTGGCCGGCGGTGCTCTTCACGGTGCGCCTCAAGTACGGCGAGTTCATCGTGCTCAAGAGCTTCTGCCCGTGGTGCGCGATTTCGGCGGTGTCGATTACGACGTGCGCGGTCCTGGTGACGCTCGAGAAGAAGCGGGTGCGAGCGCTAGGGGGCGGTTGATTCGCCGACCATCACGCTCCACAGGCGCTGCAGTTCGTCGCGAATGGGGTAGCCGGGAATCACGCGGACCACGCGTCCGTTGCGATCGACGGCGATGAGCGTGGGCGTGCCGGGAAAGCGGAACGTCAGCAGCACCTCATCATTGCCCGTCGCCGGACCCACGAGCCGCGCGCCGGTGAGATGCTCTTTGGCGAGCATCGGCACCCCTTCGCTCGCCCCTTCCAGGGTGAGCACAGTGAAGCGGGGCAGGGCACGCGTGCCGCTCATCTCGCCGAGGTCCTTGAGGGTGCGCTTGCACCAGCTGCACGTCCGTGAGCTGATCATGAGCACCCCCGGCTGACCGGCGGGAACGAGCGGCACCACCTTGCCGCTCAGGTCCTTCACGCGGGTGGTGCCCAGCGTCTGGCCCAGCCTGGGGGCGGTGGCCGGGGCCGTGTCGGTGCCGGGCACGAGTCCCGCGGAGGCGAGGATGTTGCCCGGCTGGTCGGTGCCGTCGGCGGTGGCCCGTTTGGCCACGAGCACGCCCCCGCCCAGCAGACTCAGGGCGAGCACGAGTGACCCAAAGCTGACGGGAACCGGGGCGGGCGTGGGCATGGTATGTAAACTAGTCCGCTCATGACGCTGCCGCCCCCCACCTCCCGCCCCGTTCGCCTCGGCGATCTCGACGTTGCGGCGCATCTCGCCGATCCGCAGCGGAAGCAGGCGTTCGTGACGCCGATGTTCGACGTCATCGCGCCGCGCTACGACGCGTTCACGCGGCTCTTCTCCTTCGGGATGGACGCCGGGTGGAAGCGCGAAGCGCTCGCGGCCGTGCAGGCCGTGGTGGCGCGCGAGCGTCTCGAGGTGCGCGAGGCGCTCGATCTGGCCAGTGGCACCGGGGATGTGGCCTGCGCCCTGGCGCGCGCGTGGCCGCGGGCGCGGGTGACGGCGCTCGATGCCTCGCCCCGCATGATCGAGGCGGCTCATGGTCGCCTGGCGGGCGTGGATCGCGATGTGGCCGATCGCGTCGCACCGGTGGTGGGCGACATGATGGCGCTCCCGCAGCCCGATGCGTCGATCGATGTCGTGACGGCGAGCTACGGCATTCGCAATGTGCCGAGTGCGGCGCAGAGTGTGCGGGAGATCGCGCGCGTGCTGCGTGCCGGCGGTCTGCTGGCGACCATCGATTTTTATCGCCCCGCCGCACGCTGGTGGCGGACGCTCTTTCTGTGGTACCTGCGCACGGCCGGCAATCTGGTCGGCTGGCTCTGGCACCGTGACCCGGTCGTGTACGGCTACATCGCGCACAGCATCGACGCCTTCATGAGCGACGCCGACTTTGCGCGGCTCCTCGAGCGCGAGGGGTTCGAGGTCGTGAGTGGCCGCCGCTATCTGTTCGGCGGCGTGGTGCGCCACGTGGCGCGGAAGCGATGACGCGACTGCGCTAGCGGTACGAGAACGCGGTCGCGACGAGCCAGTCGCCGTCCACGAACCACTGCGCTTCGACACGCACATCCTGCACGACCGGCTCCGGGAGCAGCAGGGCGACTTCGGCGGTGCCGTTGGCATCCACGATCAGCTCCACTTCGGTGAAGCCGACATAGCGTTCGACGAACGGGTCGATCGCCTTGTAGACCGCTTCCTTCACCGCAAAGTGGACGAGTACGCGTTCGCGCTCCACCAGGGGATCCAGCTGCTCCGCGGTCAGCTCGGCGCGCTCGGTGGTGGTCAGGATGCGCGGCGCGATCGAGGGGCGTTCGAGATCGGCGAGCGATGGCCGCATTTCCAGATCCACGCCCACATGGCGTACGGCCTGATCCTGGCGCGTGACCGCCGCCAGCGCCAACTCGCGCTTATGTGAAATGGAGCCCGTCACGCCCGGCGGAAGCACCGGCGCGCCGCGCGAGTTGCGCATCACGGGCGGAACGGTATCCACGCCCAGCACCGAGGTGAGCGCTTCGCGCATGGCCATGCGCCCACCGACGAAGGTGCCGCGGCGGGCCACCGGCAACAGGTCGGCCATGGTGGCCTCGCGCGCATGCAGCCGCCCGCTATCGATCAACGCGACGCGCTGTTCGCGCCACTCCTCGTCGCTGGTGATCACCGGGCACGGCACGGGGACCAACTGCACATCCGGCCGATGGGCGTGCGCCGGCGTGCCGTGCACACGCGGCAACGCCGTCGCTGCCGCTGGGGACGAGTGACCCGTCGTCGGGCCCGATGGGAATGGCATACCAACAAAAGGTACCCCCCGGGATGCAATTTCGTTGGCGTCTCGGCAGCTTTCCGGAGTGCGCGAATCCGCCATGACCTCCGAATCGACCGACACGCCCCCGGCGTCGACAGGCTCCATTTCCAGAGCGTGGTATGCGGTCGCGATTCTTACGATCGCGAATGTGTCCGGCTTCGTGGATCGCCAGATCCTGAACCTGCTCGTCGAGCCCATCAAGCGCGACCTCCACATCACCGACACGCAGGTGAGCCTCCTGATGGGGCTGAGCTTTGTGGTGTTCTACTCGGTGCTGGGGTTACCGATCGGACGGTGGGTGGATCGCGGACATCGCCCGCGCATCGTGGCGCTGGGCGCCGCCGTGTGGAGCCTCATGACGGCCTTCACCGGAATGGCCTCGAGCTATGCGCAGCTGTTTGCCGCGCGCATCGGCATCGGCGTGGGCGAAGCCACGCTGGGGCCGGCGGCGGTGTCGATCATCGCCGACCGCTTTCCGCGCCGACAGCTCGGTCTCGCGATGAGCACGTACATGATGGGGACGTTCGCTGGCAGCGGCGTGGCGTACGCGTTGGGCGCGTACGTCGTGGGGCGCTTCAGTGGCGAAGGACGCATGACCGTGCCCTTCGTGGGTGACGTCTTCCCGTGGCAGGTGGCCTTCTTCATCATCGGGCTGCCTGGTCTGCTCGTCGCGGCGCTCGCGCTCACCATGGGCGAGCCGAGACCCGTCGCCACGCGAGCCGCCCGCGCGAACGAGCCGGGGGTGTCGAGCGATCTCGTCGCGTACGTGCGGCGCCACGCGCGCACCATCCTCGCGCTGTCGCTGGGCTTTGCCTGCTCGGCCAGCGTGAACTACGGCATGGGCGCGTGGCTGCCCGCATTCTTCCTGCGCGCGCACGGATGGCCGGTGGCCAAGACGGGTGCGCTGATGGGCGTACTGACGGGTATCCTCGGCCCGCTCGGCGTGATCGCCGGTGGTCGCCTCACCGACTACTGGACGCGCAAGGGTCACGTCGATGCCCCCATTCGCGTGGGCATGGTGGGCGCGTTGGGCATGCTGGTGCTCGCCGGAACCTTTCCCCTGCTCAGCGACGCGAATCTCGCCGCGGCACTGCTCCTGCCGGTGAATGTCTTTGCCGCGTTGCCGTGGGGCGCCGCCAACGCGGCCATTGCCGAAGCCATGCCGGCGCGACTGCGCGGGCAGGGGAGCGCCGTGTATCAGCTCGTGGTGAATCTGCTCTCGGGCGCGCTCGGCCCCACCGCGGTGGCGCTGCTTACCGACCATGTCTTCAACGCACCGGATGGCGTGCGGTGGAGCATCTCGGTGAACTCGGTGATCGGCATGACGATCACGCTCGCGCTGCTCGCGTGGGCGCGTCCGGCGTATCGGGCCACGGTGGCGGCGGCGGCGGAGCGGTAGCGCCGGCGCTCGAGGCCCCCTACCGCCGTACCCGATTCATCGCCCGCGTGACCACATTCCCCGCGAGCATCCCCGCGGCGAGCGAGATGCCCACGATCGCCACGCGGAACCCGGTCGCGATGCCGGCTTCGACCTGCTGATCGAGCAGACTGCGCACGCTGCGGAAGCCGATGCTCCCGGGGACCAGAATGAGCAGCCCCGGCACCTGCGTCACCATCGCCACGCGGCGTCGCAGGCGCGCGAGCACGTTGCTGCCGGCGGTCACGACCAGCGCACCGAGAAACGCGCCGAGTTCTTCACCCATGGCGGCGCCGGCGTACTTGGAGGTGAGGTAGGCGACGGCGCAGGCCAGCACGATGAGCGGCGCGTCGCGTGGTGGGCCGTTCAGCAGCACCGTGAACGCGAGCGGCGCCACGATGAGTCCTGCCCACTCGGCCCAGACGGGCAGTTCGGCGCGTGAAAGGAGCCCCGCGAGCTGCGGCAGTGAGTCACTCAATCCAGCGCCGGCCCACGCGCCCGCCTTGGCACCCAACGCGAGCCCGAAACCGAGGCCGAGGAACGTCACGAGCGCGCCGCTGAGTCGGGCCGTGCCCGAGGCGAGATGTCGCGTACTCAGCTCGGTGAGCGCGATGGTGAAGGTGAGGCCCGGAAAGAGCACGACGAGACCGGCGAGCGACGTGGCATAGCCGCTGCGCGTGTGCAGCACCGCGTCGGCGAGAAACGCCACGGCGGTGACGACGAAGGCGGCGAGGGGCTCGGTGACATGGCGTGTGGATTCCCACCGGCCGGCGAGAATGGCAATCGCGCCCGCGAGCAGACCAAGGACCGACGCGGTGGCGACGTCGCCGGTGCGGACCTTGAGAAAGCAGGCGACGGCCGCCGACGAGAGCACAAAGGCCACCACGACGAGCCACGTCGGATACGTGGGGGGCTCGGCGTCGAGCGCATCGATGCGCCGCAGCCCTTCGTCCGGGGTGATCACCCCATCCACGACATCGCGCGTGATCGCGCCCAGCGCGTTGAGTTGCCCGAGATTCGGTTCGCCCGGCTCCACGCGCAGCAGGTGCACCTGCTGCTCTTCGAGCGCGCCGATCCCGACCATGATGCTGGTGGGGGTCGAGAAGAACTCGGCCTGCAGCCCAAGTCGGCGGGCCGCGGTCGAGAGTGCCGCTTCCAGTCGGTGCGCGGGCGTCCCGTGCTGATGCAGCGCGCGCGCGAGCTGCAAAATGAACCGCCGTGCGGATCGCGCCCGGGCGTCATCGGCCCCTGCCGTCATGGCCGGCGTCGCCGCCACGACACGGTGCAGCTCCATGTCGGTGGGCGTCATGCTCAGCAGGTCAGCCGGGGTGCGGCGCGGGGTAGCCATACCGCAGCGTAGGCGAGCCCCGGGGAGGGCGCAACCGTGCGCCATTCGCGGCCCCCGCGCGGGCGTGGCGCTCGTCCCGCCGGGGTAGGGACGCGCTATCTTTCCCGGGTCTTTTCCGCGAGGTCGGCAACCGCTGCCGACCGGCGCGTCCTCAACCTGGTCCGTCCATGCGTCTTGCTCTGCCTTCGATTCGCCGTGCGCTGCCGTTTGTCGGCGCGCTGCTGACCCTGACCGCCTGCCTTGGCTCCGACACCACCGCCGTGCCCAATATCCCCTCCAATCCCGCGGTCGAGACGTATGCGTCGGCCACCGGCGTCGTGATCTCCAACATGACGAAGGTGAACGACAATCTGTTCATTCAGGACCTCACCGTCGGCACCGGCAAGGTGGCCGCGGCGGGCGACACGATCTCGGTGTTCTATACCGGCTGGATTCCCAAGGGCACGGTGTTCGACAGCAACGTCGGCAAGACGGTCCTCAAGTTCCCCCTCGGGGCCGGCTTCGTGATTCCGGGGTGGGATCTCGGCGTCGTGGGCATGCGGGTGGGTGGCAAGCGCAAGCTGGTGATCGGCTCGTCGCTGGCCTACGCGAACCAGTCGCCCGATCCGAGCCGTATTCCGCAGAACTCGACGCTGGTGTTCGACGTCGAACTGACGGCGGCCAAGTAATGCGCGCCCGCGCCGCGCTCCTGCTGCCGCTGGCCTTTCCGGTTGGCTGGCTCTCCACCAGGAGCGCGACGCGCGCCGACCGGCCGGCGCCCCGCGTGGCGCAACCGGCTGACAGTTTTGACGTGGTGATCCGCGGCGGCATGGTGCTCGATGGCACCGGGGCCGCCGCGCGACGTTTGGACGTGGGCATTCGCGGCGATCGCATTGTTGCCCTCGCGGCGTCGGTGCCTACTGGGCGCGCGAAACGCGTCATCGACGCGACCGGGCGCACCGTGACGCCGGGGTTCATCGATCTCCATGCGCATCTGGAGCCGCTCCTGCAGCTGCCGCTTATGGAGAGCGCACTCCGGCAAGGGGTCACACTCGCCCTTGGCGGCCCCGATGGCGGTTCGCCGCTACCGCTCGCGCCGTATCTCGATTCGGTGCGGACCGCGAAGCCCGGCATCAACGTGGCCTACCTCGTGGGGCACAACGATGTCCGGCGCACCGTGATGGGGATGGCCGCGCGCGCACCGCGCGCCGACGAACTGCAGCAGATGCGCCGGCTGGTGGCGGAAGCGATGGGGCAGGGCGCCTTCGGGCTGTCCACCGGTCTGCTCTATCTCCCGGGCACGTACTCCAAGGTCGACGAAGTCATCGCGCTGGCGCAGGTGGCGAGCGACAGTGGCGGCATCTACACGTCGCACCTGCGCAAGGAAGGCATCGGACTGCTGGATGGCGTAGGCGAAGCGCTCGAGATCGGACGCCAGGCACACATCCCGGTGATGCTCACGCATCACAAGGCGGTGGGGCAGCAGATGTGGGGGAAGAGCGTGGTGACGCTCGCCATGGTTGACAGTGCGCGAAAGGCCGGCACGGATGTGATGATCGACCAGTATCCGTACACGGCCACGCACACCGGCATCGGCGTGCTCGTGCCGAGTTGGGCGATGGCCGGTGGTGATGCCGAGTTCCGGGCACGCGTGGCGCGGCCGGCAACGAAAGACAGCATCCTGGCCGGCATCGTGGACAACATTCTGAACGACCGCGGCGGTGGCGATCTGGCGCGCGTGCAGTTCTCGCGCGTGGCGTGGGACAAGAGCCTCGAGGGGAAGACGCTCAAGGACTGGGCGGCACGTCGCGGGCTCACGCCTACGCCGCAGCACGGCGCCGAGCTGGTGCTCGAGGCGATGCTCAAGGGCGGCGGCAATGCGATCTATCACGTTCTCGACGAAAGCGACGTGCGCCGCATCATGGCCTCGCCGTTTACCATGATCGCGAGCGACGGGCGCCTGTCGCAGCCGGGCGACGGGCATCCGCATCCGCGTGCCTATGGCACGTTCCCGCGCGTGCTTGGCGAGTATGTGCGCGTGCAGCACGTGCTGACGCTCCCGGTCGCGGTGCACAAGATGACGCAGATGCCGGCGCAGCGGCTCGGCCTGACCGATCGCGGCGTGCTGCAAGTGGGCGCCTATGCGGATGTGGTGGTGTTCGACCCGGCCACCGTGAAGGACCTGAGCACATTCACCGAACCGCACCAGTATCCACGCGGGATCGAGACGGTGGTGGTGAACGGCGTGGTGGCGGTGGCGGCGTCCAAGCCCACCGGCGTGCGCGCGGGGCGCGTGCTGACGCACACGCCCAAGCGCTGAACCGCACTACCGGATCCGCACCACGTTCGGCTTCACCAGCGGAAACCGCGTCATGACCGCCGGATCGTGCCCCGGCACGATCACGCCGCCGTTCGCGGCGAACGCGTGCATGCGAGCCTGCGCGGCCAGATTGGATGCCTTGTCGAGCGTCTGCGCGATCGGCTGGTGGGTGTCGAGGTTTTCGTAGAGATACGCGTTATCGGATGCGAGCACGACGCGCCCCGTTGGCGTCTCGACGACGGCGTACTGCGACGCAAAGGTATGGCGGCCGCCCGTGTACACGGTGATCCCCGGCGCAAGTGACTGCGCGTCGCCCTGCACCAGCCGCAGTCGCCCCTCCTGTTTGATCTGCCAGAACATGGGCGCGTCCACCGGGTCCAGCATGCGATCGAGCGAGGTGCCACCGTCGCCGACGTGGTGTGTGAACTCCTCCTGCTGCATCCACACGCGCGCCTTCGGAAAGAGATCGAGCCCGTCGGCGTGATCCCAGTGCACGTGCGAGACGATGATGTCGGTCACCTGCTCCGGGCGAATCCCGAGGGCCGCGATGGCGTCCGATGGCTTGACGTAGTCGGCGGGTTTCCAGCGGGTCATGAACTTCTCCCGATAGAACCCGGCGTCGACCATCCACACCTCGCCGTTGGCGCGCGTGATGACCCACACCATCAGGGCGCCGTCGATCCGACGGCTGGTGTCCGCGCCGGCAATCAGCGAGGCGACCGGGAAGGCGGTCAGCGTCCCGTAGCGGACGGCGTAGACGGCGTCGGTCGCGGCGCGCGATGGCGACGGGGACGGCGACGGCGACTGCGCATGCACGGGCGCGGCGAGCAGCAGGCCAGCGAGCAGGCGCGTCGTACGACGGCGAAGGGTGTCGGGCATCGGGACGACCGGGCTGGAGGCGCTCGCGCGGGACGGGGGCGACGTCAATATTGTGCGCGGGTCCGCTTGCGCGCTGGTGCCGAGCGGGCCGGATTCCCGCCTCTCCCCCAGGACACACCATGTCCCGTCTGCTTGCTCACACGGTCCGCCTCGGTGCGGCCGTCGTGCCCCTGCTCTGGTCCGTCGCCGCCGACGCGCAGTCGCGCGGCCTCGATGAATCCGATGTGATGCGTCTCAAGGCTGTGGGGGGCATCGCCATGTCCCCCGACGGCAATCGCGTGCTCTACACGGTGAGCGCGTGGGAACACCCCAACGCCCGCGGCGACACCGCGCTCGGCGATACGCACGAGCGCCGCTCGCATGTGTTCATCGTGCCGTCGGCCGGTGGCGCAGCCCGCCAGCTGACGTTCGGCGAGCGCGGCGAAAGCCAGCCCACCTGGAGCCCCGACGGCAAGACGATCGCCTTCGTGGCCGCGCGCGGTACCGGCACCGGGGAGAATGGCCCGCGCCCGCAGATCTGGCTGCTGCCGGCCGACGGCGGTGAGGCGCGTCAGCTCACGAGCATCAAGGACGGCGTAAGCGGCTATGTGTGGAGCCCCGATGGCAGCAAGCTCGCCATCCTCACCACCGATACGCTCACGCGCGAGCAGGAAGCGAAGGCGCGCCGTCGCGATGACCCGAAGGTGTTCGAGAGCGACTTCCGCCTCGTGCACATCTGGGTCGTGGACGCCACCACGGGCGCGGCGAGCAAGATCACGAGCGGCAACTTCACCGTGAGCGCGCTGCCGAGCTGGTCCCCCGATGGCAAGACGCTGGCGTTCTATGCGGCGCCCACCACGCTCATTCGCGACGAGCGCCACGATGCGTACCTCGTGGAGGTAGCGAGCAAGCAGCTCACGCCGCTCACCACGAACCATGACGTGGAGTCGGCGCCGGCGTTCTCGCCCGACGGCAAGACGCTCGCCTGGACGAGCGTGCCGCACGAGTTCGCGCCGCACAAGGACGGCATCATGGCCCGCACGCTGTGGAACGCGTTCATCGTCACGATGGATGTCGCCACGAAGGCCATGACGAGCCACAAGCAGGCCACGTTCGACGTGAGCGCCGGCGCGGTCCGCTGGTCGCCCAACGGCAAGGAGCTCTGGTTCACCGCCAGCGATCGCGTCTACCAGTCGCTGTACAGCTACGACGTGGCCGCCAAGAAGTACACACAGCGCACGCAGAAGCTGCTCGTGGGCGGCCTCTCGCCCAATGCGGATGGCTCGAAGTTCGCCCTCGCGCTCAACAGCGCCGACTGGCCCACCGAGGTCTACGTGACCGACGCGAGCTTCGCCGCACCCAAGCGACTGACCACGACCAACGCCTGGCTCAGCGACCGCGCCCTTGGTGCATCGCAGGTGGTGAGCTGGAAGAGCTTTGACGGCAAGGACGCCGAGGGGGTGCTGCTGCTGCCGGTGGGCTACAAGGAGGGCGCCAAGGTGCCGCTCATCGTGAGTGCGCATGGCGGCCCGACGGGGGCGCACACCGCGGCCTTCAAGCTCGGCACCGACCCGGGGCAGACCTGGGCCGCCCGCGGCTGGGCGGTGTTCTATCCGAACCCGCGCGGCTCCACCGGCTACGGTGAATGGTGGATGCACGCCAACACCGGCGACTGGGGCGGCGGCGACTACAAGGACATCATGACCGGCGTCGACGCGCTCATCAAGCGCGGTGTCGTGGACTCCACGCGCATGGCGTTCGAAGGGTGGAGCTACGGCGGGTACATGACGAGCTGGGTCGTGTCGCAGACCGGGCGCTTCAAGGCCGCCATGATGGGCGCCGGCCTGCCGAGCCTGCTCTCGATGGCGGGCACCACCGACATTCCCGGCTACATCAACACGTTCTTCGGCGACCCGCAGTACGACGGTTCCATCGTGAACCCGAGCATCAAGAAGTATCTCGAGCGCTCGGGCATCTCCTACAGCGACAAGGTCACGACGCCGCTCCTGATCCTGCACGGCGGCAACGACGAGCGCGTGCCGATCGGGCAGCCGATGGAGTTCTACCGCGCCCTCAAGGACCGCGGCAAGACGGTGGAGCTGGTGTTCTACCCGCGCGAAGGGCACGGCTTCACCGAGTACTACCACCAGCTCGACCGCATGAAGCGCGAGTATGAGTGGATCGCGAAGCACACCCTCGGCACGGGCACCAAGGCGGCGATGCACTGAGCCCCACCGGCGACGCGCGTTGGAATGATCCAACGCGCGTTCGTTCGGTGACACACACGGACACCGGCAGCCCTAGCATGGCTCCATGCTTGCCGCCGTTGCTTCCGCCGCCGTCCTGGGCATCGATGCCGTCGATGTCCTCGTTGAAGTGCATGTAGCCAATGGGCTACCCCAATGGACGCTCGTCGGGCTCGCCGCGACGGCAGTGAAGGAGAGCCGCGACCGCGTGCACGCGGCGCTGGCCAACTCGGGGTTCACCGTGCCGCCCCGACGCGTCACGGTGAATCTCCAGCCCGGAGACCTCCCCAAAACGGGCACCGCCTTCGACCTCCCCATCGCCCTCGCCTTGCTGGCGGCCAGCGGCCAACTCCCCGACGGGAGTCTGGCCAATCTCTGCGCGATCGGTGAGCTCGGGCTCGATGGACAACTCCGGGCCGTTCGCGGGGTGCTCGCTGTCGCGCGTCACATCGCCGCGACCAGCGACGCCCTGCTCATCGTGCCGCCCGACAATCTCGCCGAAGCGCTGCGCGTGCCCCAGGCGCGTGCCATGGCGCCCCGGACCCTCACCGAACTCGTCACCGCGCTGCGCGATGGCACGGCTCGCCCGGATGCCAAGCCGGCGGGACGCGACGCGGTGATTGAAGACGTGCCCGACATGGCCGACATCGTGGGGCAGGAGACCGCCCTCCGCGCGGTGGAAATCGCCGCCGCCGGCGGACACAATCTCCTGCTCGTCGGCCCACCCGGCGCCGGCAAAACCATGCTCGCGCGCCGACTCCCGGGCATCCTGCCACCCCTGCACGAACACGAAGCCCTCGAGGTGCTGGCCATTCACTCGGTCGCCGGCGTACTCGGCGCGGCTCACGCCTCGCTCGCCAGTCTCGCGCGCCCCTTTCGCGCGCCGCATCACTCGATCTCCACCGCGGGACTCATTGGGGGCGGCGGATGGCCGCGCCCCGGCGAAGTGAGCCTCGCCCATCATGGCGTGCTTTTTCTCGACGAACTCTCCCTCTTCCCGCGACACACTCTCGAGGCCCTGCGACAGCCACTCGAAGATGGCCACGTGGTCGTCGCCCGCGCCGCGCGCGCCGTGGGCTTCCCCTCGCGCTTCTCGCTCGTGGCGGCCAGCAATCCGTGTCCCTGCGGTTACGCCGGCTGCGATGACAAACCCTGCCGCTGCTCCCTCACCGACCTCGAACGCCACCGCGCCCGACTCTCGGGGCCGCTCGCCGATCGCATCGATCTCCACGTCCCCGTCCGCCGCGTGCCGCCCGACGCGCTCGCTGAACAGTCGACCGCTCCTCGGTCGGCCATCCTGCGGGGGCGCGTCCTCGCGGCACGATCGCGACAGGCCACGCGATACGCGTCCAGCGGCGGCGCGTCCGCCAGTGCGTTCACCAATGCCACGGCCCCGGTGCGCCTCATCGCCCCCGCGGCCCGCCTCCTCCCGGAAGCGCGCTCCCTCCTCGTGCGGGCAGCCGATCGACTCCTGCTCTCCGCGCGAGCGTATCATCGGGTGCTCCGGGTGGCGCGCACGATTGCCGACCTCGCCGAAGAGGAGAGCGTGGGCCCGCCGCACGTCGCGGAGGCCCTGCGCTATCGACCGATGGACCATCCGGAAGCGGGCGGCGCGGTCCGTGGGGCCCCCGCGAGTGGGTAGGTGAGGGCCGCCGCCCGTGTGACACAAGGCACTGGGATTGTGACGGTGGGTACTTGTGCGATTGCGAACTGGGACGAATTTCGTGGGGGATCTCGCGCCGTTCGTCCCGCCAGCGACCCTCAATCCCTCCCTCATGCGTCGATCCTCATTCCTCTCCGCAGCCGCCCTCCTCGCGCTCGCGGCCTGTTCGTCGCCCGAATCGGTCGCACCCTCGGACCAGAGCGATCGCCCCCTCTTCTCGTCGTCGAAGAACCCGAAGAGCAGCGATCAGGACGACGACGACCAGAACGACAACGACTACATCGTCGTGCTCAAGGACAATGTGCAGGACATCGACGGCGACGCCGATGACGTGGCGAGCCGCAATGGCGGACGGGTGCTCGGCACCTATCGCAGCGCACTCAAGGGCTTCACCGTCCGCCTCAAGTCGGCCGGTGATGCCGATCGCGTGGCCCGCGACCCGCGCGTTGCGTTCGTGGAACACGAGCAGATCTACACGGCGTCGGCGACGCAGACCGGTGCCACGTGGGGGCTTGATCGCGTCGATCAACGTACCCTGCCGCTCAGCACCACGTACAGCTACACCGGCTCCGGCAGCGGTGTCACGGCCTACATCATCGACACCGGCATTCTGACGTCGCACACGCAGTTCGGTGGTCGCGCCATCGCCGGATTCGATGCCGTCACGACCGGTGGCACCGCCACCGACTGTAACGGACATGGGACGCATGTGGCGGGCACGGTCGGTGGCTCCACCTTTGGGGTGGCCAAGAACGTCAGGCTGGTCGCCGTTCGCGTGCTCGATTGCAACGGCTCGGGCACGACGTCGGGCGTGATCGCGGGGATCGACTGGGTCACGGCCAACGCCACCCTGCCGGCGGTTGCCAACATGAGTCTCGGCGGTGGTGCGTCGTCGGCGCTGGACGCCGCCGTGCAGCGCGCCATCACCAAGGGTGTCACCTTCGCGATCGCCGCCGGCAACAGCAATCTGAACGCCTGCAACTTCTCGCCGGCGCGCGTGGCCGCGGCGATCACCGTGGGGGCAACCACGACGACGGACACCCGTGCGTCGTACTCGAACTACGGGAGCTGCGTTGATCTATTTGCGCCGGGCTCAGGGATCACCTCCGCCTGGTATACGAGCACCACGGCCACCAACACGATCAGCGGGACGTCGATGGCTACGCCGCACGTCGCGGGGGTGGCGGCGCTCTATCTCGGCGCAAATCCGGCGGCCTCGCCGGCAACCGTCGTCAGCGCGCTGCGGGCGAACGCTACCAGTGGCGTCGTGCTGAATCGTGGGAGCAATTCGCCGAATCTGCTGCTGTTCTCGAACTACTGAGCAGCTTCAGGCTGGTTAGGAATCGGGGGGCGGCCGCTCAGAGCGGCGGTCCCCCGTTTTCCATCGCCCGGGCCGCGTCTTCCGTTCGGGTCCGCCGCAATTGCATCATCGGCGGCGTCGGTATCCGCTCCCCTTGCTCCAACGCCCGCTCGGCGGCTTCGATGCGATCATTCCGAGCCTGTTCGCGCGGGGGTGCCCAACGGCGCGGAATCGGCTTGCCCCGTTCATACGCCGGCCAGACACGCGTCCAGCTGTGCGTGGTCACCGACGAGAACGGCACGGGGACGTACCGACAGTTCGCGCCGCACGGGATCCGCAAGCCAATCACGCCGGTGCGCGTGTACTCGGCCGTCAACGCCCCTTCGGCGCCCACCGCCAGCGCGAGGGTGCGGGTGCGCGTCAGGCGCCCATCGGTCCCTTCTCGCGGATCGATCGTGCCCGCCGGCATGCGGTCGGGGAGGTCGATCACGACGCGTTCGGCGCTGCAGCGATAGTGCTGTCCGCGGCGGAGCTGCACCGTGTCGCGCCGTTCGCCGCGCGACCACGCAATGAGCCGGAGCGAGCGGTCGGCATTGCCCAACAGCGAGAACGCCTCGATCTGCTGGCGGCTCGTGTCTGGCGGGAGCACCCGTTCCACGACCGCCCAGCGCACGATCGGCTCGATCACGTCGTAGCGCCCGTTGATGATGGCGCAGTGGCCGTGGTAGCCCAGGTCGAGCGGGCCCAGATCGCGCGGGACGAGCTCCTTCCCGCACGCCACGAGCGCGGCGACCGGGAGCGCCCCGACGAGCCAGCGAAGAAGGCGGGGCCGTCCCGCACGGTGCGACGTCATGTCGAAAGGACGCGCAACTCCCACCGCCCATCACGGGTACGACCCGCCGGCGGCTGGCGCCGGCGCGCCAGCAACCGGCCGCTCGGCGCCTGCCGCCCGCCCGGTCGAGTCCATAGCTTCTCCCGCTCACCTCTCTCCCGCATCCCTTGGGCTGTCTGACGCGAATCGGTTGTGCCACGGTGCTCCTGGTCGGCGGAGCCGCCGGCTATTGGCTCTATGGCGATCGCCTGCCGAGTGTGCTCGGTCGCGCGGCGCGTGGCGCGGCGGATAAGGTGACCGATGTGGCGGCGCGCGGCAGCGAGCGGCTCGATAGCCCCGAGGGCGCACGCATCGCGAAGGAAGAGGCGGCCCGGCGCGAGGCCGAGCGTCGGGCGCGAGACGCGGCGCTCGGATGGGTGACCGTGAACACCGACGCGCTGGCGCCGGAGGCGGGGACCACGGTCAGCGCCCTTCGGAAGCGCGGGGGGCCGGCGTATGTGAGCCTGTCGGCCGCGCAGGTCGCAGGGTTGCTGGCGCCGTTGCTGCGTCAGCTCCCGCCCAGCGCGCGCACCGTGGACCTGGCACTGAACCGCGACCTGCTCCTGCTGCGCGCCGATGTGGCGCTGCGCGATTTCGCGGGGGAGGGCGCGTTCGGGTCGGTGATTGGCGCCGCCCTCGACGGGCACGACACCTTGTTCCTGGCCGGGGTCCTGGAGCCCGTGCGCCCCGGCCTGGCGCAGTACCGTGTGCGCGAGCTGCGCATCACCGGGATCGATGTCCCCACGCGGGTGATCCCCGGGCTCGTGAGTGCGTTGCGACGCCGCGCACGCTACAAGGTGCCGCAGTCCGATTCATTGGCCGCCGACGGGTTGCCGGTACCGTTGCCCAGTTATGTGAGTGATGCGCGCGTGGTGAACGGCGCGCTGACGTTGTACCGCGCCGCGGCCGGCGCGACTTCCCGGACCACGCCATGAGCAGACGCATTCTCGTCATCGACGACGAACCCGGTATTCGTCAGGCCCTCGGGCAGCTGCTCGAGTACGAAGGCTTCGAGGTGAAGACCGCGAGCGGCGGCGCCGAGGGGATCGCGACGTACGACACGTTCCGGCCGCAGCTCGTGTTTCTCGATGTGAAGATGGCGGGGCTCGACGGGCTCGAGGTACTCAAGCGCCTCCGGCAGGCCGATCCGAACGCCACTGTCGTGATGATCAGCGGGCACGCCACGATTCAGACGGCGGTCGAGGCGACGCAGCTGGGCGCCTACGACATTCTCGAAAAGCCGCTGGATACCGATCGCGTGCTCGTGCTGCTGCGCAACGCCTTCGCAACGCGGCAACTGAGTGAAGAGAACGCGCGGCTGCGTGAGACGATCGAAAGCCGGTACGAGATCGTGGGTCGCAGCTTCGGCATTCGCGCGTTACTCGATCGCATCGAGAAGGTGGCGGCGACACCGGCGCGGGTGCTCATCACCGGTGAGAACGGCACCGGCAAGGAACTGGTGGCGCGCGCCATTCATCGCGGGTCGCCGCGGGCGAAGAAGCCGTTCGTGGAGGTGAATTGCGCGGCCATCCCCAGTGAGCTCATCGAGAGCGAACTCTTTGGGCACATGAAGGGCTCGTTCACCGGCGCCGTGAGCGATCGCGCCGGCAAGTTCGAACAGGCCGATGGCGGCACGCTCTTTCTCGACGAGATCGGCGACATGTCGTCGAGCGCGCAGGCCAAGGTGCTGCGCGTGCTGCAGGACGGGGTGGTGACGCGCATTGGCGGCAGCAAGCCGGTGCAGGTGGATGTGCGCGTGCTCGCCGCCACGAACAAGGAGCTTGAAGCCGAGATCAAAGAGGGGCGCTTTCGCGAAGACCTCTTCTATCGGCTGAACGTCGTGCCCATCACGGTGCCGCCGCTGCGCGAGCGGCGCGAGGATATCGCGCAGCTGGTCGTGCACTTCCTGCAGCAGTTCGCCGCGCGCGACGGGCTGCCGGCGCGTGGCATTTCCGAAGAGGCGCTCAAGCGACTGAGCGAGCTCGAGTGGCCCGGCAATGTGCGTGAGCTCCGCAACACCGTGGAGCGGCTGGTGATTCTCGCCAATGCGGCCACGATTCAGGCGGCCGATGTCGAGCGGCTGGTGGGGCGGCGGGCCGCCGAGCCCGCGGGGCTGGGGAGCCTGCTCGACTGTGGGACCTTCGAGGAGTTCAAGCAGGCCGCCGAGCGTGCCTTCTTGCTGGCCAAGCTGCGGGCGTTCGACTGGAACGTGTCGGAGACGGCGCGGGCGCTGGACATGCCGCGGTCGAATCTCTACAAGAAGATCGAACGTTATGCTTTGACACGGGAAAGCTCGCCGGCCTGATGCCGGTGCGTCCCCGCCCTCTACACCGCCGATCATGTCCGACCGCAACTGGGAAGCCGAACTCGCCAAGATCGACAAGCAGCTCGCGAGCATTTCCGACGAGCAGCTGATGGCCACGTCGGCGCCGGTGCCGGCGAAGGGCGGGGCGCCCAAGGCGCTGCCGACCGGCAAAGGGGCCGCCGCGATGCCCATGCCGTCGGTGAGCGGGGCGAGCGGGAAGCCCTGGGTCAGCTGGCTCAAGGTGCTGATCGCGGTGGCCGCGGCGGCGGGACTCATGTTCTGGCCGTGGCCCGGCAAGTGCGGGGCGCCGCTGATCGGCTTTACCGCGGCCACGGGCGGGGTGGCGCTGCTGGGCGTCTGGAGCGCGATCGGGACCTGGCGCCATCGGCTGGGGTGGGCGCACCTCGCGTCGCTGCTGGTCACCGTGTGGGGCGTGGTGCTGGGCGCGCGCGAGGTGTTGCCCCGGGTGGGCTACGCCGTGCCGACCGCCGATCGCGGGGCCGGGTGGACGTGCCCCGCCGGGTCCACGGAGGGCGGGGTGACGGCGCCCACACCGGCCGGCGGCGCGCCGGGCGCCCCCGCAGGGTCGCCGTCGCCTAAATTTCCGGGATGACCACGTTCAAGAACTACATCGGCGGCCACTGGGTCGCGCCGACGACCGGGCAGTATTTCGAGAATCGCAATCCCGCCGATCAGCAGGACCTGATCGGCCAGTTTCCGGCCTCCGGCGTAGCCGACATCGAGGCGGCGGTGGCCAGCGCCAAGCGCGGCTTTGCCCTCTGGAAGCGGACGCCCGCGCCGGCGCGCGGTGATGTGCTGCGCCGAGTTGGCGATCTGCTCGCCCTTCGCAAGGAAGAGCTCGCCGACATCATGACGCGCGAGATGGGCAAGCCGCTCGCCGAAACGCGCGGCGATGTGCAGGAAGGGATCGATACCGCCTACTACGCCGCCACCGAGGGACGCCGGCTGTTCGGGCATACGGTGCCCAGTGAGCTGGCGAACAAGTGGGCGATGAGTATGCGCCGCCCGATTGGCATCTGCGGCCTCATCACGCCCTTCAACTTCCCGCTGGCGATTCCGACCTGGAAGGCGTTCCCGGCGCTGCTCTGCGGCAATGCGGTGATCCTCAAGCCGGCCGAAGATGTGCCGCACACCGCCACGGTGCTGGTCGAGATTCTCCTCGAAGCGGGGCTGCCGCCCGAGGTCATCCAGCTGGTGCACGGGCACGGCGAAGTCGTGGGCAAGGCGCTGGTCGAGCATCCGGACGTGCCGGTGATTTCGTTTACCGGCAGCACCGAGACGGGTCGTCTGGTTGGGGAGACGTGCGGACGCATGCACAAGCGCCTCTCGCTCGAGATGGGCGGCAAGAACGCGCAGATCGTGCTCGACGATGCCGACCTCGATCTGGCGCTTGATGGCGTGCTCTGGGGCGCCTTTGGCACCACGGGCCAGCGCTGCACGGCCACGAGCCGCCTGATCCTGCAGGCCGGCATTCACGACGCGTTCGTGGCGCGGCTCGAAGCGCGGGCCCGCACGCTCAGGCTGGGTGATGGTCGCAAGGCCGGCACCGACGTGGGGCCGCTCGTGCACGAAGCGGCGCGCGAGAAGGTCGAGCGCTACATCGAGATCGGCAAGCAGCAGGGCGCCACGCTTGTATGCGGTGGCGCGCGCGCGACCGGGGAGGGGCTCGACCGCGGCTTCTTCTTCCAGCCGACGATCTTCACCGGCGTGACCGCCGGCTCGCGGCTCGATCAGGAAGAGATCTTTGGCCCCGTGCTCTCGGTGATTCGCGTCGAGAGTGTGGACGAAGCCTTCGCCGTGAACAACGGTGTGCGCTACGGGCTCTCCAGCAGCGTCTACACGCGCAACGTGAACGTGGCGTTCCGGGCCATGCAGGAGCTCGACAACGGCATCACCTACGTGAATGCCCCCACCATCGGCGCCGAGGCGCACCTGCCGTTCGGTGGGGTGAAGGAGACCGGCAACGGTCACCGCGAGGGCGGGTGGGAAGTGTACGAGTTCTATTCGGAAACCAAGGTCGGCTACGTCGACTACTCGGGCGCGTTGCAGCGCGCTCAGATTGACAACTACTGAGACATTTTGATGGCGCCGGTCGGTCTGGATCGGCGTGCGGAGGCGCTGCGCGCGGCCAATCGGGCGCGCGGCGCCCGGCGTGCCAGTCGCGCCGGGCAGCGCGGGCGGGCGGGGCGTCGCGAGTGGGTGCGGATCCTCGCCGCCGCGCTCGTGCTGTACGTCCTGCTCCGCACCGTGGCGGTGGAAGCCTATCGGATCCCATCGGCGAGCATGGAGCGCACGCTGCTCGCCGGCGACTTTCTGCTGGTGAACAAGCTGCGCTTTGGGGCGCGCCTCCCTTTCACTGCGACGCGGCTTCCCGGATGGAGCACGCCGCAGCGCGACGATGTGATCGTGTTCACGTGGCCAGTCGATCCCGACAAGCATTTCGTGAAGCGCGTCGTGGGATTGCCGGGCGACACGCTGGCGATGCGTGACGGGCAGTTGGAGCGCAATGGTGCGCGGGTTCGCGAGCCCTGGGTCTTTCGGACCACCGGTCCAGATGCACCGGTGCGCGATTCCTGGGGGCCAATTGTGGTGCCACCGCGACACTTCTTTGTGCTCGGGGACCATCGCGATAATTCGCTCGACAGCCGCTACTGGGGCTTTGTGCCCGAACCGCGCCTCATCGGTGCGCCGTGGCGCCTCTATTTCAGTGTCGAACCTGACTCCACGTCGGCATTTCCCCGATGGGGATCCCGATGGGGATCCCGATGGGGACATGTGCGCTGGGCCCGCATCGGCCGGGCTGTCGAGTAGCACCGCCGACGCACTTCCGCCGGATTAACGGGCGGGACGCGTTGACGAATGAGGGTGGACTAGATCACCCTTCTTGTCGCTGCCGCGGGCGTGTCTTCCCGGACGGAGCCCGACGCGACAGTTTGCAGGTCCCGGTTGTCGATGTTGCGCCGGATCCCGTTGTTTGCAGGTCACCGCGTTTTCCCTCCCCACGCGGTTGCACGACGTCCCTCAGCACACGCCACACCGCCCATGGCTGTCACTCCTCCCAAAAAGAAAGCGTCGTTCGAGGAAGGCTCACTCGATCAATACCTGCGAGACATCAGTGCGTATCCGCTGATCTCGCGCGAGGAAGAAGCCGAATTGGCGCGACGCATTCGCACGGGAGATCAGGACGCGCTCGACAAGCTGGTCCGCTCCAACCTGCGCTTCGTCGTCAGCGTGGCGAAGAAGTACCAGAATCAGGGCGTGTCGCTCTCCGACCTGATCAACGAGGGCAACCTCGGCCTCATCCGTGCGGCCCACAAGTTCGACGAGACGAAGGGCATCAAGTTCATCTCGTACGCCGTGTGGTGGATCCGCCAGGCGATCCTGCAGGCGCTCGCGGAACAGTCGCGCATCGTGCGTGTGCCGCTCAATCGCGCCGGGACGCTGCATCGCATCGGCAAGCGCGCGAACGCGCTGCTGCAGGAACTCGGGCGTGAAGCCACGCACGCCGAGATCGCCGATGGCATGGACATCACCGAAGAAGAAGTCGCCAAGACGATGTCCATCTCGCAGGTGCATCTCTCGCTGGATGCGCCGCTGACGCCGGGTGAAGACAACCGCCTGCTCGACTACCTCCCCGACACCAACCACGCCACGCCCGACGAGCAGACCTTCGAGAAGGCGCTCACCGAGGCGATCGAGGAAAGCCTGGGGAGCCTCAAGGAGCGCGAGTCCAAGATCCTCCGCCTCTACTTCGGCATCGACGGCGCGGAGCCGATGACGCTCGAGGAAATCGGCTCGCTGCTTGGCATCACCCGCGAACGCGTGCGCCAGATCAAGGAGAAGGCGCTGTCGCGCCTCCGGCACGTCTCCCGTTCCAAGGCGCTCGAGAGCTTCCTGGGCTGATTGCCCGCCCACGGTGCCCCCCGGCCCGTCGCCCGCTTCGTCCGGGCGCCGGGCCGTGTAGTTTTCAGGCATGGCCAGCACCTACTCATTCGACGTCACGACCGGCTGCGACCTTCAGGAGGTCGACAACGCCGTCAATCAGGCCTCCAAGGAGGTCGCCCAGCGCTTTGACTTCAAGGGCTCGCACGTGCTCATCGAGTTTGCACGCGCCGAGAACCTGATCAAGCTCGAAGCAGAAGGGGAAATGCGGCATACCGCGCTGATCGACGTGCTCCGCGGCAAGCTCATCAAGCGCGGCATCTCGGTGAAGAATCTCGAATTCACCGATCCGAAGCCCGGCAGCCACGAAATCCTGCGCTCGGAAGTGAAGCTCAAGATGGCCCTCGACAGCGAGACGGCGAAGAAGGTCTCGGCCGCCATTCGCGAGGCCAAACTCAAGAAGGTCACCGCCAATATTCAGGGCGAACAGGTACGGGTGCAGAGCCCCGACAAGGACGCCCTGCAGGACGCCATCGCACTGCTGCGGAAGGGCGACTTCGGCGTCGAGCTGCAATTCGGGAACTACCGGTAAATCGTCATGAGTCTCAAGTTCGGTCTGGTCACCCTCGGATGTGACAAGAACACCGTCGACTCCGAGCGCTACCTGGCCGATCTCGTCGCGCATGGCGCCGAGCCGGTGCAGGATCTGCGCGACGCGGATGTCGTGCTGGTGAACACCTGCGGCTTCATCGATGCGGCCAAGGCCGAGTCGATCGAAGCCATCGTGGACGCCGCGCGCCTCAAGGACGACGGCAAGGTCCAGGCGGTCTTCGCGATCGGCTGCATGGTGGAGCGCCACAAGGACGAGCTGATCGACGCGCTCCCCGAGGTCGATGTCTTCCTCGGCAACAGCGAGACCGATCGCATCGTGCCGGAGCTGGTGGAGCGCGGGTTGCTTGGTGGCTCGCTGGTGGAGCATCCCGGCGTGCGCCTCTTCAGCGGCGACCTCGCGCATGTGCGCTACCTCAAGATCTCCGAGGGATGCGATCACGGCTGTGCCTTCTGCGCCATTCCGCTGATGCGCGGCAAGCACCGCAGCTTCTCGGTGGATGATCTGGTGCGCGAGGCGCAGCTGCTGGAAGTGCAGGGAGCGCGCGAAGTGAACCTCGTGGCCCAGGATCTCGCGCACTACGGGCGTGATCGTCGCGATGGCAACGGGCTCCCCGAGCTCCTCGAGGCGCTGGTGCGCGAAACGAGCATCCCGTGGATCCGCAACATGTATCTCTACAGCACCGGCATCACGCCGCGGCTGCTGGAGGTCATCGCCGCCAATCCGCGCATCGTGCGCTACCTCGATACGCCCATGCAGCATGGCAGTGATGCCGTGCTCGCGCGGATGCGCCGCCCCGAGCGGCAGAAGACGATTCGCGAGCGGCTCGCGCTGTATCGCGACATCGTGCCGGATCTCGCGGTGCGCACGAGCGTCATCGTGGGCTTCCCGGGCGAAACCGAGAGCGACTTCGTGCAGTTGTGCGACTTTCTCGAGGAGCTGCAGTTCGACCGCGTGGGCGTCTTCACGTACTCGCCGCAGGAAGGGACGCGCGCGTTCGCCATGGAAGACGATGTGGCCGACAGCATCAAGCAGGAGCGGAAGGCGCACATCGAGGAGCTGCAGCGCCGTATCACGGCGGAGCGGTACGAGCGATTCCTTGGCCGCGAGGCGCGAGTGCTGCTCGAGCGCGCCGGAGACGCACCAGGCGTGTGGACCGCGCGCGCGCCATGGCAGGCCGATGACATCGACGGGCTGGTGCATGTGCACGTGCCGGCCTCGCTGGCGGCCACGCCGATGGTGCCGGGGGCGTTTCTGGACGTGTCCATCGACGATGTCGTGGACGACTACGACTTCACGGCCACGCTGCGGCAGGTCGCCGACCTGCCCGCCAGCGCGCCGCCACTGCGGGCGGGGCGTTCGTTGCCGCTCGTTTCAGAACTTTCTTCGGTAGGGAGCTACGGTCGATGAGCGATACGATCCCCATGCAGACGAATACGTCGCGCTCGAGCGAGGTCATGGAACGCTCGCGTACGCGCTTTCCGGGCGGGGTAAACTCGCCGGTGCGCGCGTTCCGCGGGGTGGGTGGCGATCCGATCGTGGCCGCGCGCGGCAAGGGCGCGCGCGTGTGGGATGTCGACGGCAACGAGTACATCGACTACGTGCTGTCGTGGGGGCCGCTCGTACTTGGCCACGCGCCGGATGTGGTGCTCGAGGAGGTTGCGCGCGTCATGCAGTTGGGCACGAGCTTTGGGATGCCCACCGAGCGCGAGGTCGAGTTGGCCGATCTCATTGCCGACCGCATGCCGCACCTCGAGATGGTGCGCTTCACGAGCAGCGGCACGGAAGCGGCCATGAGCATTGCGCGGTTGGCGCGCGCCATCACGAAGCGCGAGCACATTCTCAAGTTCGAAGGGTGCTATCACGGGCACGCCGACGCCTTTCTCGTGAAGGCTGGCAGCGGTGTGGCCACGCTCGGGCTCCCCGACTCCCCGGGGGTGCCGGCGGCGCTGGCGAACCTCACCATCACCTGCCCGTACAACGACTTGGAGGCCGTGGCCAGGATCGCGCGTGAGGTGCCGCTCGCGGCCATCATGCTCGAGCCCATTGTGGGGAACAGCGGGTTCATCGAGCCGACGCCGGAGTTCATCCCCGGCCTGCGGAAGATTGCTGACGAAACCGGCGCCTTGCTCGTCTTTGACGAGGTTATGACCGGCTTCCGCATTGCCTACGGCGGCGCTCGCGAGCGCTTCAACGTGACCCCCGATCTCACCGCACTCGGCAAGGTGATCGGGGGCGGCCTGCCCGTGGCCGCGTATGGCGGCAAGCGCGAATACATGGAGCACATCGCGCCCACCGGGCCGGTGTACCAGGCCGGCACGCTCTCCGGCAATCCGCTGGCCATGGCCGGTGGTCTCGCCACGTTGCGCGCGCTCACGCGCGAGGTGCACGACAGCATCACGGCGCAGACGGCCAATCTGGTGCAGGGCTTGCGCGACATCGCGGCGCGTCACGGTGTGCCGCTCACGGCCAGCCACGCCGGCAGCATGTGGGGCTTCTTCTTCCAGCACGGCCCGGTGCGCACCTACGACGACGCCAAGTTGAGCGACGTTGCGCTGTTCAAGCGCTTCTTCCATGCGGCGCGTCGTCGCGGAGTGAACCTCGCACCGAGCGCGTTCGAAGCGGCCTTCATGTCGGCGGCGCATGGCCCGAGTGAAATCGCCGAGACGCTCACGCGCCTCGATGACGCGATGGCCGCGGCCGTAGCGGAGCGCGACTGAGGGTGCACGCCCCATGACGCGCGCCGCGACATCGGCCCCCACGTGGCACCGCCACGTGGCACCGGGGCTGTTCGGCGCGCTCGTGGTGCTGGCCGGGGCCTCGTGGGCCTGCGCGCCGTCGTTGCAGCCGATTGGCGGCACGCCGCCGGCCCCCGCGCCGGTGGTGCGCGGCGAAGCCAACGGGCATCTGGCCCGTGATCGTCAGGTGTTGGTCGCCCTCGAGGGCAAGGCACCCGTCGCGCCGGTGACGGCGACGGGCCGCTGGAAGATCGACGAAGACGGTGGTCGCGCCGGCTTCGTGCGCGGCGCGGGCGGGGAGCGCTGGCGCGTCGAGCAGCGCGGGGCGTCGCTGCGCATCGCCGGTGACGGCGACGATGCCACGCCGTGGCGACCCGGCCCCTTCGTGGCCCGCCCGTCCGATGGGGACAGCTTTCTCCGCTACAACGGCAAGCGGTATCGCGGGGAGCTGGTCTTCACGGCGACGGACAGCGGCATCCTGGTGGTGAATCGGCTGCCGGTGGAATCGTACCTCCGCGGGGTGGTGCCACTCGAGCTGGGGACGCGCAATCCGCTCGATCAGGCGGCGCTCGAGGCGCAGGCCATCGCCGCCCGCAGCTACACGTATATCCGCGTGCCCGCGAGCGAGGCGGTCGTGCCCGCCAGCGGGTGGCACGTCACCGCCAGCGTCACCAGCCAGGTGTACGGTGGGGTGGACGCAGAGCATCCGGTCGTAGATGGCGCGGTGCAGGCCACGGAGGGGCTCGTGCTGCGCTTTGGCGGGCTCCTGGTGGACGCGCCCTACTTCTCGTCGTGTGGCGGCAAGACCGCCGGTCCCAAGGAGGCCTGGCGCGACGCGAAGGAGGAGCCCTACCTCCACCCCGAAGACGACACCGATCCGCGCACGGGCAAGCCGTACTGCGACCTCTCGTCTCGGAACAGCTGGACGCAGGAGTTCGACGCCGGGCTGCTGACCGAGGCAGCGCGGCGTGCCCTACAGGCGAATGGGTCGCGTGATCCGCGCCCGGTCACCGTGACCGGCGTGCGGATCCCCGAGCGGACGCCGAGCGGCCGGGCCGCGGCGCTGGTCATCGCCACCGACCGTGGCGACATCGCCGTGAGTGCCCGCGATATCCGCTACGTGCTCCGGGATGCGCGTGGCGCCATGCTGCCCAGCACGTATTTTTCCGTGGAGCGCGAAACGCGCAGCCGTGGCGCCCTGACGGGGCTCACGCTGCGCGGTGTCGGCAACGGCCACGGAGTGGGGATGTGTCAGTGGGGAGCCATCGGCCGGGCGCGGGCCGGGGCGGATGCCCGCACGATCCTGCGCCATTACTATCCGGGGACCGTCGTCGGCTTCGCCGACTGACCTGTTTTCCCTCGGAGGCGTGAATGAAGGACGACGTGCGCATTGCCGTCGTCGGTATGGGTGCCATCGCCCAGCTGACGCACATCCCCGTCCTCGCGAAGATGCGCGGGGCCAAGCTCGTGGCGCTCTGCGACAACGACGCGGCGAAAGCCCGTGCGTTGGCTGATCGCTTCGGCGTGCCCGACGTCTTTACCGACTTCGAAGAGCTGCTCGACAGCGATGAGCTCGACGCGGTGGTGATCGCCACGCCGAATCACCTGCACGAGCCGCACGTCCTGAGCGCCCTGCGCAAGAAGCTGCACGTGCTCTGCGAGCGGCCGCTGTCGCTGTCGGCGCGCGGCATCGAGCGCTGCCTCGCGGCGTCGGAAAAGTCGGAACGCGTGCTGGCCGTGGGGCACAACCATCGGTTCCGCACCGATGTGCAGGCACTCGGGCAGTTCATCCGCAACGGGGAGCTGGGCCAGGTGACGAGCATCCGCGCCGGCTCGCTGCAGGTCAAGAAGAACGCCGACGGCTGGCGGCTGCGCCGTGCGGAGTCGGGTGGCGGCGTGTTCCTCGAGCACGGCTTCCCGCTCATGGACCTCGCGATGTGGCTCACCGGGGAACCGGAGCCGGTGCGTGTGGTGTCGAGCATGCGGCGCGGGCGCGGGGCGAGCGCTGTGGAAGATGCGATGCAGATCTTCCTCGAGTGCGCGAACGGGCTGATCGTGAACATCGATGTGTCGTCGAGCTACGTGAATGACGAAGACCGCTGGTGGTTCGAGGTGCACGCCACCCGCGGGTCGGCCCGTCTCTCGCCGCTGCGCGTCATCAAGGACCTGAATGGCCGCGCGGTGGATGTGTCCCCCACCGGGGCCGCGTCGCGCGAGAGCGCCTTCCAGCAGAGCTATCGCGCCGAGCTCGCGCACTTCCTGGCGATGATCAACGGCACGGTGCCCTATGAGCTGCCGTCGGAGCAGGTGCAGCTGCAGAAGGTGGTGGAAGCCATCTACAAGGCCGCGGACGACGGGAAAGAGATCCGCTTCTGATGGCCCACTGGCGTGCGGTGGGGGCTACTCTGGCGCGCACGGTCGCGCCACTCGTGTTGCTCGCGAGTGCGTTGGTGGCGCAGGTCCCGGACAACGTGCCGCGCACGCCACGGCCGCCCGCGCCCGGCACGTCGCCCGCGCTGGATAGCGCGCGCGCCGAACGCGGCAAATCGCTCACGTTTGCGATCTATACCTACGGCCCGGGCGACGAGGTGTTCGAGCGCTTCGGGCACATCGCGCTCGCGATGGCTGACGCGTCGACCGGCGAGGATGTGGCGTTCAATTGGGGGATGTTCGACTTCAATCAGCCGAACTTCCTCGGGCGCTTTCTGACGGGCGACACGCGCTATTGGATGGAGGGCTATCGCACCTTCGCCTTCAATGCGGCGTATCAGGGGCAGAATCGCTCCATCCGCAAGCAGGTGCTGTCACTGACGAATACGCAGAAGGGTGCCCTGCAGGAGTTCCTGCTCTGGAACGTGCAGGAAGACAACAAGTACTACCGCTACGACTACTACAACGACAATTGCTCGACCCGCGTGCGCGATGCGATCGACTGGGCGTTGGGTGGCGCGCTCAAGCCGGTACTCGACACGGCGGAGACGCACTACACGTGGCGCGGCGAGACGGCGCGCATCACCGGCGACAACCTCCCGATCTATGCCGGGATCGAAGTGGCCCTCGGCCAGCAGGCCGACCGGCATCTGAGCAAGTGGCAGTCGGACTTTCTGCCGGAGCGGCTCGCCACCGATTTTGCCGGCGTCACCCTGCGCGACGGCACGAAGCTCATTGCGCAGGACACGGTGCTCTTTGCCGCCGCCTCACGTACGCCGCTGCTGCGTGAGCCGCCCCAGTGGCGCTGGCGCGCGCTGATTGCCGGTCTCGTGCTGGCGCTGGCGGTGTTCTTCGCCGAGCGCCGCCTCGGGGCGCGCGGCGTAGTCACCGCGTTCGGGACGCTGTGGTATGTCGTCGGTGGGATCCTCGGCATGGCCCTGTTGCTCGCCGGCACGGTAACCAAGCACGCACCGTATATGGGGAGCAATCTCTCGCTCTTTCAGGTGCAGCCGCTGCTGCTCCTCACGGGGCTGCTCTGGTGGGCGCGTGGGCGATCCTCGCGCGCGGGACGTGCCGCGACATGGCTCGCGATGCTGTCGGCGGTGATCGCGTTCGTTGGCCTGCTCGCGCAGCATCTGCCGATGCTCTTCCATCAGCACAACGACGTCGTCTGGATGTTCATGGCCCCCGTCACCGTCGCGCTGGGATATGCCGCGCTGCCGCCGCGGTCGGGCCCGGGGCGCGTATGAGTCCGCGCGCGCAGGGGCGCGTCGCCATCGGGATCGACGTCGGCGGCACCTTCACCGACCTGGCGGCGCTGCACGAAGACGGCACCATCTCCACGTCCAAGGTGCTCAGTGTGCCCGCCGATCGGGCGCAGGGGGTCATTCAGGCGCTCGAAGTCTCGGGCATCGCCCCGCCCGCGGTGGCGCACATTGCCCATGGCACCACGGTGGTCACCAACCTGCTGCTCGAGCGGCGCGGCGCCCGCGTGGTCGCGTGCGCCACGCAGGGGTTCACCGACGTGCTGGAGCTTCGCCGGCAGGAGCGGGCCGGGCTGTACGATCTCACGCAGCAGCATCCGGCGCCGCTCGTGCCGGCCGATCGCGTGGTGCCGGTCCCCGAGCGCATCGTGCCCGAAGGGGTGCTGCAGGCGCTCACGACCGACGCCGCGCAGGCGGTGGTGGAGGCCGTGCTCGCGATGGAACCGGATACGGTGGCCATCACACTGCTGCATGCGTACGGCGCGCCGGAACATGAGCGGCAGCTCGCCGCCGCACTACGCACCGCCGTTGCCGCGCGTGGGCTCGAGACCGATGTGATCACCTCGCACGAGGTACTCCCCGAGATCCGTGAGTACGAGCGCATGGCGACCACGGTGGCCGAGGCGTATGCCCGCCCCAGTGTACGGCGCTATCTCGCGGGCCTGTCGGGGCGCCTCGCCGAGTCGGGCTATCCGGCGCCGCGCGTCATGACGTCGGCGGGCGGGACGCTTTCGGGTGCGGATGCCGCCACGCACGCCGCGGCGCTCGCGCTCTCCGGTCCCGCCGGGGGGGTGACCGGAGCAGACGCGATTGCCCGCGCGCTCGGCATTCCGCGGGCGCTCACCATCGACATCGGGGGCACCAGTGCCGACGTGGGGCTGATCGACGACGGCGAACCGCTCGTGGAGCGTGGCGGTGGCGTCGCCGGCATTCCCATCGCGCTGCCGCGTGTGCTGGTCGAGGCGGTGGCGGCGGGCGGTGGCAGTCTGGCGTGGCTCGACGATGGTGGCGCCCTGCGCGCTGGCCCGGAGAGCGCCGGCGCGGCACCCGGGCCCGCGGCCTACGGCCGCGGCGGCGTGCAGGCGACCGTGACCGATGCGCACGTCGTGCTCGGCACGATCGCCGCGGGATCGTGGAGTGGGGGAGTGACGATCAGTCGCGAGCTGGCCCGCGAGGCGGTGGCGCGCATCGCCGAGCCGCTTGGCGTGAGCGTGGAGCGCGCCGCCGAGGCGATCATCGCCACGGCCGACGCCACCATGGCGCGCGCGCTGCGACGCGTGAGCGTGGAGCGCGGTATTGATCCTCGCGGCATTCCGCTCATCGCCTTCGGCGGTGGTGGCCCGTTGCACGCCTGCGGGCTCGCGGAACGGCTGGGCATGCGTAGCGTCGTGGTCCCACCGCATGCCGGCGTGCTGAGTGCGCTGGGCCTCGCCCTGGCCCCCGAGCGCCGTGAGCAGTTGCAAAGCTGCGTAACCACGGCCGAGGCCATGAGCGATGAAGCGCTCGCCACGCTCCTCACCGATACCGCCAATGCGTTGGCGCGCGGCGAACCGCAGTTCACGCCACGCTGGTGGCTGCGCGCGCGCTATGTGGGGCAGGGCTATGAGCTGGATGTGCCGGTCACGCCAGGCGAGAAGGTTTCGGACATCGCGGCGCGATTTGTGGCCCGCCACGAGGTGCGCGCCGGCTTCACGCTCGACCGGCCGGTCGAGTTCATCAGCGCGCGCACCACGCTCAGTAGTGATCCGTGGCGTGTGAATCTGGCGCGCCCTGAACGCGGCGGCGAGCTTCCTCTGGATGAAGACGATGGTCGCGCCATGACGCGGACGATTACGGGCAACGCCGTGGTGCGTCTCCCGGATGCGACGATGCGTGTCGCCCACGGCTGGACGGCGCGTGCCTTGCCGATCGGTGGCTGGATGATGGAGCTCGCATGAGTCCTCGCGAACTGTTGTCTCGGATGGGAAGCAGCGCGCCGGTGGGTCGCATTCTGGGGACACCGGTCCCGCTGCTCATGCCCCTCGATGGTCCGACTCACGTACTCGTGCTGGGAGAAGCGCCGGGGCCGCGCGGGGCCGACAAGAGCGGCTTCCCGTTCTTCGGTGATGCGGCCGGTCGACATCTCTACACGGTGTTCGAACGCATTGGCGCGGCCACGCTGCCGGCGGGTGTCGCCAACGTGGAATGGGATGGGGGGAAGCTGACGGCCGAGGGATTCTTCCCTGAAGTGCACGGCGTGGCGCTCACCAACGCGTTCGATCGCTGCCCCACCGACGATGGCGCGAGCTTCCGCGCGCCCGTGCGCACGGAGCTCGAGAGTGCGGCGAACTTCGCGCGAATCATGCGCGACATCACGCAGCTCAGGGCGAACGGGCTCAAGGGCGTGGTCACGCTGGGTCGCGTGGCGACCCGCACCATGGACGTGTTTTTCAAGAAGCATCCGATGCCCGAGTTGGTGCGGCGGTCGCTGCCGCATCCGTCGGCGCAGGGGCTGCTGTCCATGGCGCCCAATCGGGGCAAGGGCGCGAAGATGAGCGATCTGCAGGAGGCATGGATGGTGCGCTGCCAGTTCACGCTCTTTCAGGCGGGGTTTCCGACGCCCCCGGGCGTGAAGTACGCGCCGGAGTCGGCACCGTGAGCGCGCTGCCAACGCCGGCGTTTGATGCGCTGGAACTCAGCGTGTTTTCGCAGGGCGTCGCGATGCTCGCCGAGGAGATGGGCGGGTTGCTCGAGCGCAGCAGTATCTCGCCCAACATCCGCGAGCGGCGTGACGCCAGCTGTGCGATCTTCGACGCCGCCGGGCGGATGGTCGCGCAGGCCGCACACATTCCGGTGCATCTGGGTGCGATGCCGGAGAGCGTCGCCGCGGTGCGGGCCGTTGGGGTGCGTGCGGGCGATGTATTCCTGCTGAACGATCCGTCCGCCGGTGGGTCGCATCTGCCGGACCTCACGATGGTGGAGGTCATCGCGCACCCCGATGACGCCTCGCAGATCATCGGCTACGCCGCGGTTCGCGCGCATCACGCAGATGTGGGAGGCATGAGCCCTGGCTCGATGCCCTTCGGCGCGACGGAGCTCTTTCAGGAAGGGATCATCGTGCCGCCGGTGCGTCTCGAAACAGCGGCCGGTCCGAACGACGATGTGATGCGGCTGGTGCTCGCCAACGTCCGCACGCCCGGAGAGCGCGAAGGGGACCTGCGCGCGCAGCGGGCGGCCTGCGCCTCCGGCGCGCGCGGCTGGCAGCAGCTCTATCGGCGCATGGGCGCCGAGACGCTCGGCGCGGCGGTGGATGCGTTGCTCGACTACACCGAGCGGCGCGTGCGGGCGCGCCTCGCGCTTTTAGAAGGCGCCGAAGGGTCGGCCGCCGACGCGCTGGAAGGTGACGGCGTGGTGGACGCGCCCATCCCAGTGGTGGTGCAGGCACGCATTGCCGACAAGACGCTGCACCTCGATCTCACCGGCACCAGTGGCGCGGTGCGTGGGAACGTGAATGCGCCGCCCGCCGTAGCGCGGGCGGCGGCGGTGTTCGTGTTGCGCGTGCTCTGCGACGACGATGTGCCGGTCAACGACGGAGTCGCGCGCGCGTTGCAGATGATCATCCCCGACGATTGCGTGGCCAATGCCAAGCGGCCGAGTGCCGTGGCGGCGGGCAACGTGGAGCTGTCGAACCGCATCACCGACGTGGTGTTTGCCGCGTTGGCGCAGGCGGCCGCGCGGGCCGGCCACAGCGACCTCGTGATTCCAGCGGCCGGGCAGGGCACCATGAACAACGTCACGCTCGGTGCGCCCGGCTGGAGCTTTTACGAAACGCTCGGTGGCGGCCAGGGCGCGAGCGCGCGCGGGCCCGGCCCGGATGCGGTGCATGTGGGGATGAGCAACACGCGCAACACGCCGGTGGAAAGTTTGGAGCGAGCGTATCCGCTGCGCATCACCGAGTACAGTGTGCGTCGCGGCACCGGTGGCGTCGGTACGCATCGCGGCGGCGATGGCGTGGTGCGCCGCTATCAGGCGCTCGTGCCGTGCACGGCCACGCTGCTCACCGAACGGCGCACGATGGCGCCACCGGGGGCCAACGGTGGCGGTGACGGCGCGCCGGGGCGCAACCTGCTCAATGGGGCGCTGCTGCCCGCGAAGACGCGCCTGCCCATGGCGCCGGGGGATGTGCTGACGATCGAGACGCCGGGCGGCGGCGGGTGGGGCGCGGCGTAGCGCGTGCTGTGCCGCCGCTCAGCGGCGCACAGGCTGGATCGATTCCAGCGAGGTGACCTCGGTAACGACCGGCCCGGGCGGCGTCATGCGCGACGTGCGCAGCAACTCACCGTTCGCCGCGCCGATCCACCAGAGCTCCGGTCGACGTCCTCCATAATTGATCTCGAGCCGGTACGCTGGCACGCGGCCGTCGTTTGTGGGCAACGTATCCAGCGACGCGACGCGCAGTTGAATCGCCCCTGTGCTGCCGTCGCGGTATCGCGTTTGGAGCGACGACAGGACCTCGATCGGCATGCTCCACCCGACCCACAACGGGTAGGTTCGCATGAGCAGCGCCAGATGTGCCTCGGAGAGCACCAGGGTGCCACGGGGGTTGAGCGCCTTAAACCAGTAGAGCGATCGGGGGCCAGGCGAGAACCCGAGCGGCTGCGCCGCGAGTGGCGATGCGTTGAAGAACTGATCCGCGAGCGTATCCGTACCGACCAGCTGCAGCGGAGTGAACCGATAGTAGCGGTTGAACCCTCGCCCATGCAGTCGGCGCTGCACCGGCAGCAGTGTCCGTCGGTCCAGCACGATTGAGTCGATTTCGATCGCCCCCGAACCCGCGTCGTCTGGAATGCGTGTGGTGAGGATCCACCGGGCGGTGCCATTGGTCTCGCTCGAGTCCAAGCGCACCTCGAATCGCGTGTCACTCAGGATCCGTCCGTTGTCGGCCCGTTGAATGCGCCGGTACATGCGAGAGGCGGCGGCGACGCGTGCCAGAGCACTTGGTTCGAGCGGCGCACCCGGTGCGCGGATCCCGTCCCCGCGAGCCGGCGCCTGCGCATGCGCGACGCTTGGCCACGGTTGCAGCAGGCGTGACACCTCACTCGCCGTCGACGGCGCTGCGGCGGCGGGCGGTGCCGCGCTGGCCCCGCGCAGCTCCTCCGTCGGTCCAAATCGCGCCCCATGCGGCCCCAGCACACGCCACGCGCCGAACGCACCGATCGTCAGCACCGCCGCCGAGGCCATGCTGATGAGAAGGCGCCGCTGTCGCGTGCGCTGCGCAAAGACTTCTTCGGCCAGCATCATCCGCTCCACGACCACCCCCAGGTCGCGCGACGCTTCAATGCGCGAGAGGAGCGCGGGCGGCGGCGCAGCCGCCGGTGCGCGGAGCAGGCGTTCGATCTCCGCCAGATCGGGGGGCAAGGCGGTGTCCAACGGGTCGTGTTCACTCATGCGAGCCTCCTACGCTCGCGCGCAGTTGCTTGATGGCCCGGTGCAGGCGCACCTCCGAGGTGCCCACGCTGATGCCGAGCAGCGCCGCAATCTCGGCGTGAGGCAGGTCGAGCATCACGCGCAGCACCAGCACATGCCGCAGCGTTTCCGGCAGCGCGGCGATCGCGTCGTGCGCCGTGCGCAGGGCGATCACATCGCGCACCTCGTCGTCGACCGCGGTCTCGCGCGCGTCGTCGAGCTGGAGCATCCGCCGGTCGCGCCGCCCGCGCATCAGCGCCGCGCGAATGGCGAGCCGCGTGATCCATCCACTGAACTGCCCACGCTCATCGTAGCGCCGCACCAGCTCGGGCAGCTTCACGAAGACATCATGCACGACGTCTTCCGCATCCGCGCGCGAGTTGGTGAAGCGCTCGAGCACCTGCAGCAGCCGTCCGGCATGGGCGTAGTAGCACGCTGCCAATGCGTCCGGTTCGCCCTGGCGCAGGGCCACCAGATCAGGCATCAGCGCCGGCACGGGCCGCGCGCGCTCAGACAGGGAAGGGATGGTCACAGGTCGGCATTGGAGTGCCCTACAATGCACCGCCGCCCGGAAACCTTACACCCCGATTCCCAGCCCCTCCCACGCCGCCAACACCCGGAGCGCCCCGCCGGCCTGCAGCACCTGCTCCCGTGCGGCCTCCACCAGGCGCTCGACCGCCTCGTCATCCCGGTCGGGATGATGGTGGAAGAGCACGAGCGTCCGCGCCTCGCACTCCATCGCAAACCGGACGGCCTCCGCCGACGAGGAATGCCCCCACCCGCGATGCTGCGGCAGTTCGTCGGCCCGATAGGTGGCGTCGTGGATCAGCACGGGGACGCCGCGCAGTGACCGCGCCAGGCTGGTGCGCCACGCGGCCAGCGCCGGGTCGGCCTCGGCGTAGCCGAGCTCATTGTCCGGGGCATAGGCCACGAGCGGTCCCTCGGCATCCTGCACGAGGAAGACTGCCGCTTCGCCCGGGTGGCGCGCAGGATACCGGGTCAGGAAGAGCGCGCCGACGTCGATGCGGTTGCCGTAGGGCCATTCGCAGGTCTCGATCGCGCGCGCGAGCCCTTCGACGTGCGGAAACATGGGTGGCGCCACCAGGCTCGACACGAAGGCTGGGACCGTGTCGTGTTCGCTGTCGCCGCAGCAGATCTGGATGGCACGCGCGCGCCCGAAGAGCGGCCCGAAGTGCGCCAGCCCTTGCACATGATCCAGGTGCCGGTGCGACAGAAACACGTGAATCGCGCGTTGTGATTCGCCATGCTGCATGAGGTACTGCCCCAGCAGGCGAATGCCCGACCCGGCGTCGAGGACGATGATCGGATCGTCGGCGTGTGCGTGGGTCGGGCGGACTTCCACGCACGGCGTGTTGCCACCGTACCGGACCGTCCGCGGCCCCGGCGACGGGCAGGTGCCCCGCGTGCCCCAGAAACGAATGCGGACCCGCGGGGACGTCCCCATAGGCGTCAATCGTGGATCAGAGTTTCGGACGGGCGCGCGCTTCGAGCGCCTGTCGGTTGGTGATCGTCACGACGCGCCGTTGCACCGAGATCAATCCTTTCTCCTGGAACTCCGCCATCGCGCGCGAGACCGTCTCGCGGCTGGCGCCGATCATGTGGGCCATCGTCTGGTGCGTGAGCTGCTTCACCAGCGTGGCCGGTTCACCCGGCGTCGCATGTTCAAGCAGCACCTTGGCCACACGCCCCGGCACATCGAGCAGCACCAGGCTGCCGATGGTGCCGTCGGCCTGCCGCAGGCGGCGCGAGAGCTCCACCATGAGCATCCACGCGACCTGCGGATTCTGCTCCACCTGGCGGCGGAAATCGGCCCGGCGCAGTACCAGCAGGATGGACGGCTGTGTGGCGACCACGTGCGCCGAGCGCGGGCGCCCGTCGATCAGCGCGAGCTCGCCAAAGTGATCACCAACGGTCAGCACGTTGAGAATGACCTCGCGGCCGTCGTCGCCCACGAGTACCACCTTCACCTCACCCGCGCGCACCACGAACAGCGCATCCCCGGCGTCGCCCTCGGTGACGATCATCGAGTTCTTCGCAAAGCGCTGCTCGCGCGTCAGCTCGGCGAAGCCACGCACGGACGGACGGTCCAGTTCCCGGAAGAGCGGGACCGTCTGCAGGAAGTCGGTAATACGGTCGAGCGACACGCTCATCGTCGGAGGCGTGAAGCGGAGAGGGGGCGTGCCGAATGTCACCATGGGTTCCCTCAGGTCGGCGGGAGCCCGGCGTTGGCCGAACACCCAGAAGGTACGGTGGAAGTGCGGGACCAGCGAGCGGCAAAGCCGCCTCCGGCCATCAGCGAACTGGCGTCCCGGTCCCTGTGCTGGTTGGTCTCGGTTATCTTTCGGTGATACCCGCACCAGCCCCACAGGTCCGCGGCCGCGGTCAGTGGTTTCCGACCCGCGCGAATCCTATCGACGCAGGTCACGTGCCCGCAGTGACCAGTATCACCGAAATTCCCCGATGACATGCTGAGCCACCTTCGCGACCGTATGGCCGAGGCGCTGACACGCGCCACCGAAGTGGAGCAGCTGCTGGCCGATCCCGAGACGACGAAGGACGCCCCGCGGCTGGCTGAACTCGGTCGCGAGCACCATCGCCTCGCGCAGGTCGTGGCCAAGGTCCAGCGCCTGCACAAAGCCGAGCAGGAGTTGGCCGATGCGAAAGACCTCGCGAACGGCGATGACCCCGATTTCGCGGCGGAAGCGAAAGCGGAGGTCGAACGACTCGAGGCCGAGTGCGTAACGCTCGAGAAGGAGCTCCTGCCGCTTCTCATTCCGCGCGATCCCCTTGATGATCGCCCGGCCATCGTGGAAATCCGCGCCGGCACCGGTGGCGATGAAGCCGGCCTCTTCGCCGGCGATCTGGCGCGCATGTACTCCCGCTTCATCGAACGCCGCGGCTGGAAGATCGAGCCCATCTCGTATTCCGAAGGCAGCCTGGGCGGCATCAAGGAGTCGGTCTTCAAGGTCACCGGCGACGGCGTCTTTGGCGTGCTGCGCTGGGAATCGGGCGTGCATCGCGTGCAGCGCGTCCCGGCCACCGAAACGCAGGGGCGTATTCACACCTCGGCGGCCACCGTGGCGGTACTCCCGGAGGCGGAAGAGCTCGATCTCAAGATCGAAGACAAGGACCTGCGCATCGATGTCTTCCGCTCGTCGGGCCCCGGCGGCCAGAGCGTGAATACCACCGACTCGGCCGTGCGCATCACGCACATTCCCACCGGCATCGTGGTGTCGCAGCAGGACCAGAAGTCGCAGCTGCAGAACAAGATCAAGGCGATGCAGGTGCTGCGCGCCCGCCTGCTCGACTTGCGACTGGCCGAGCAGGAAGCCGAGCGCTCGCGCATGCGCAAATCGCAGGTCAGCACCGGCGACCGGTCGGCCAAGATCCGCACGTACAACTTCCCGCAGGGGCGCGTGACGGATCATCGCGTCGGCGTGACGTTGTACGACATCGATCGCGTGATGAATGGTGATCTCACCGAATTCCTCGACGCCCTCGCGCTCGCGAACGCCGAAGAGAAACTCAGTGCCTGACGCACCGCTCGGCGTGCTGCCGATGCGGGCGCTGGTGCAGGCCGTGTCGACCACGTTGGCGGCAGCGGAGCGACTGGAGCCCGAGGTGCGCGCCGATGCCCTGCGCGAAGCGCAGCTGCTGGTGGCCGGCGTGCTCGATGTGGCGCCCGGCGACGTGCTCCGCCGGAGTGCGCTCGGGGACCAGCTCACGGCCGACGAGGTTCAGGCGGTGCAGCGGGCTGCCGCACGGCGGGGGCAGGGGGAGCCGCTCGCCTACTGCGTCGGACGGGCGGCCTTCCGCGATCTGGTGCTGGCGGTGGACGCGCGCGTGCTCATTCCGCGACCGGAGACGGAGATCGTGGTGGAGGAGGCGCTGCGGGTCACCGCCGGCACACCGGGCGGCGTGGCCGTAGACATCGGGACCGGGTCCGGGGCGATTGCCCTCGCGCTGGCGACCGAGGGACGCTTTACTCGGGTGATTGCCACCGACGTGTCGCAGGACGCGCTGGCGGTGGCGCAGGCCAACGCGGAGGCCGTGGCGCCGGCGACGCCGGTCGAGTTCCGCGCGGGTGCCGATCTGGCCCCCGTGGCCACCCTGAAACCGGGCGGGGCCGGGGCCCGTGTGATTGTCTCGAACCCGCCATACATTGCCTATACCGAGGCGCCCGCCCTGCCGGCGAGCGTCCGGGCGTGGGAACCGCCGGTGGCGCTGTTCGCCGACCGGGACGGCATGGCGCGTTATGAGGCTCTTCTGGCCGGCGCGCCGGCCGTCCTGGAGCCGGGTGGGTGGCTGGTGCTGGAACTCGACGCCACCCGCGCCGTGCGTACCGCCGATCTGGCGCGCGCACAGGGGTACGACGAGGTGCGACTCGTGCGGGATCTGGCGGGTCGCGACCGGGTGCTGGTCGCCCGGTGGACATCCTGAGCAGTTCCGTCGACGTCGACGATCCCGCAGGGGATCCCTGAGCACGGCCGAGGAGGCCGATATCATGCTGGAAGACAAGGCGAAGGACCTCGGCCGCACGATCGGCCAGAGTGATGAATACAAGGCCGTGAAGCGCTCGAGCGAGGCGCTCAACAACGATCGCGAGGCCACGCAGGTGTTGCGGCAGATGGAAGCCATCCGCACCAGCGCGCAGCAGCTGATCGACCGGGGCGAGGAGCCGACGCCGGAGATGGAGCAGCAGCTTGACGCGCTCCTGCAGCAGGTGCAGGTGAACCCGGCGTATCAGGCCGCGATCTCGGCGCAGGACAACTTCGACAAGCTCATGCTGCGCGTGAACCAGTGGATTGCCGACGGCATCCGCCAGGGCGCGACGAGCCCGATCATTCTCGCCTGATTCACGCGGCATGACGGACACGGTGGGGAGCCCGCGTCGCGGCCTCTTTCTCGCGCTTGAAGGCGGGGAAGGCGTCGGCAAGACGACGCAGTGGGAGAAGCTCACGGCCATGTTGCACGCGCTCGGGCATGAGGTCGTGCCCGTGCGCGAGCCGGGTGGCACGTCGGCGGGCGACGCCATCCGCAAACTGCTGCTCGACCCGCAGTCGCAGCTGGCGCCGGAGGCCGAGGCGCTGCTCTTCGCGGCGTCGCGCGCGCAGCTGGTACGCGAAGTGATCGAGCCGGCGCTGGCGAGCGGTGCGATCGTGCTGGTCGATCGCTTCCTGCTCTCCACGTATGCGTATCAGGGCGCCGGCCGCGGGCTGCCGATCGAGGCGCTGCGTGCGGCGAACGCAGTCGCGACCGGTGGGTTGGCGCCGGATCTCACGCTCTTGCTCTCCGTGCCGCTGGATGTGGCCATGGCCCGCATGCAGGCGCGCGGTGCGGCCGATCGGCTCGAGCGTGAAGACGCCGCCTTTCACACGCGCGTGCGCGACGCCTTCACGGCCGCGCTCGAACCCGCGTGGCAACAACAGCATCCTGAGATTGGCCCGGTGGTCGATGTCAGCGCGCACGTGGACCCCGACGCCGTGACGACGCGGTGCGTGGAGGTCCTGGTCAAGCGCTGGCCGGAACGCTTTGCCCTGGCCGCCACGGCCCTGCTGGACGATCCCTATGCCTGAAGTGCTTCCCGACGCCCCACGTCCGCCGCGCCGTCGCGTGCGGGGCATCGTGGCCGCGGTCGTGTTTGTGGGCCTGCTGTCGCTCGGCGGCTGGTGGGCCGGTCGTGATCTCACGGCGGCGGCCCAGCCGTCGCGTTCGCCCCTGGGTGGCGCGCGCCTGTTCGATCAGGTCGTCGCGGCCGTGTCGCGCAAATACGTCGATTCGATCGGTCCCGACTCGATCTACGCGAAGGCGGTGACCGGCATGCTGCGCGAGCTGCAGGACCCGTACACCACGTTCCTCACCGACGAGCGCATGCGTCGCCTGAACGAGCAGATCAGCGGCACATACGCCGGGATCGGCATTCAGGTGGATATTCGCGACGGCTGGCCGGTCGTGATCGAACCGGTGCTGGGCGGACCGTCCGAGCAGGCCGGGGTCATGGCCGGCGATCGCATCGTGATGGTGGGCAAGGAGAGTACGCGCAATTGGACGCGCGATGAAACCTCGCGCGCGCTGCGTGGCGCGCCCGGCAGCACGGTGACCTTCACCGTGGAGCGCGGCGATCAGCGCCAGACGTTCACGCTCACGCGCGACAAGGTGCATCTGCGCGCGGTGCAGCGCATCGCGCTGCTGCCGAACGGTGTGGGCTACGTGGACGTGAACGTCTTCAGCGCCGAGACGGCCGCGGAAGTGAGCAACGCGGTGGATTCGCTCGTGAAGCTGGGCGCGCGCTCGCTCGCGCTCGATCTGCGTGGCAATCCCGGCGGATTGCTGGAGCAGGGCGTGGGCGTGGCCGAGCTCTTCCTCGATCGCGGGCAGAGCATCGTGCAGCTGCGCGGTCGCCCGGGGTCGGCGCCGCAGGTCTTCACGGATTCCCAGCCGCAGCGCTGGCCCACGCTGCCCCTGGCGGTGCTGGTCGATCGCTCCAGCGCGAGCGCCAGCGAGATCGTGGCCGGTGCGTTGCAGGATCACGACCGCGCGGTGGTGCTGGGTGTCACGAGCTTCGGGAAGGGCAGTGCACAGAACGTGTATCCGCTCACGTCGGGCGGTGGCCTGCGGCTGACCATCGCCCGCTGGTACACGCCGGTGGGGCGCAGCATCAATCGCCCGCCGGCGCACGATCGCGATGAGGAGCCGGACACCGGCAAGCTCACAGTGCCCGACACGATCAAGCCGCGCTTCCGCACCGACAACGGCCGCACGGTCTTTGGCGGCGGCGGGATTACGCCCGATGTGATCGTGGGCGACACCGTCACGCCGGCACCGGTGCAGGCGCTCGCGCGCGCCATGGGCAAGCATGTTGGGGAGTATCGCGACGCGATCTCGACCGAAGCCCAGAAGCTCAAGCGCACGCTCAAGGGGCCCGGCGATCCGGTGACGCCGGCGATGCTCGACGCAGTCTTTGCCGACCTGGTCGCCCGGAAGGTTGCTCCGCCGCGCGCGATTTTCGACGCGGCCACGCCGTGGATCTCGCGCTCGCTCGGTTACGAAATGACGCGCATCGCGTTCGGCGCCGACGCCGAGTTCCTGCGCCGCACGCAGGACGACCTCGCCCTCCAGCGCGCCGTGCAGGTGCTGCAGGGGGCGCGTACCCCTCGCGATGTGTTCGGCGGTCTCGAGCGCCGCACGGTGAGCGTGCCGACGACGCCCTGAGTCCCGCGTTACTGCCCGGGCAACTTGGTGGAGACCTTGGCGCCCTTCGGGACCTTGAAGGAAAACGCGTTCGCCGGCAGCGCGGCGTCGGGCACCCAGGTGGTGAGCGTGATGGTGCGATCGATCCCCTGACCGTCGATCACCTGCACGCGCACCGGCCGCGCGCTCGCGTCATCGAGCCATAGCACGGCCCTGCTGAAGGGCACGGTGTTCGCTGCCTTCGGCACCAGCTGCACCCGCTTCGTGCTCTTGCCATCGATCGTGCTGCTTTCGCCGCCCGAAATGGTGAACGCCTTTTTGGGCGTGTCGAGCAACTGCCCGAGCAGATCGGCGACAATCGCCCCATCCGCATCACTCGGCAGCTTGAGCACCTGACCCGGCGCACTGCTCGGGAGATACACCCACAGATGCTTGCCGTCGTCCACGATCTGATCGCCGGCGGGATCGGTGAAGGTGATGGACACCTTCCCGGGGCGCTGCTGCAGGAAGCGACCGCGCGAGGTGGCCGTCTTGCCAAGCACGGGGTTCGTAATCTTTTGCTCGAAGTTCGCGTCGAGCGTCTTCGTGCTCGCCCACGCCTTCGCGACCCTCTCATACGCGGCGTCGGCACTCTGCGCACGCACAAGCGTCGGTGCGGCGGCGATGGTGAGCGCGGTCACCAGCGTGGCGGGTTTCATGGCATGCATCATGGTTGGTGGTACACCCGACTGGCTCTGGTGCGTTCCCTGAAGGTCGCTGAACTGATCACATCCAAGTTGAAATGAGAAAGGCCTTCCCCCGGCTGGTCGCGGCGTAGCACATCTGAGGTGCTCGCCAAAGAGTG